>JAUPLE010000590.1 GCA_030837085.1 Acidobacteriota bacterium
AAATCATCTTTTTAATCGAGGATGACCCCGAAGGTGGTTACAGTGCTAAAGCATTGGGGCATTCAATCTATACCCAGGGGCAATCGAAAGAAGAATTAAAAAGAAATATATCTGACGCCATTGAGTGCCACTTTGACAAACCGGCAGAAATTCCAAAAGTGGTACGCCTTCATTATGTCCACGAGGAAATGTTTGCCTATGCCTAAAATCCCCAGGAACATTTCAGGTCGAAAATTGGTTAAGCTTCTGAAAAGATTCGATTATAAGCCCGTCAGGCAAACCGGTAGTCACATAAGGTTGCTCTCAAATTACCGGGAAAACGAACATAAAATAACAATTCCTGACCACAGTTCTCTTAACATCAGTACTCTGACCAACATTTTGAATGATGTTTCCGACTATTTGAATATAGAAAAAGAAAATCTGGTAAGAATTCTTTTTGAACAGTAAAAAATGCCTGCTCAATCGCAAAAAAACCTTCTGTGTCTTCGCCTGGGCGTGTGCTCTCTGGTATCGTGGGCAGGCTTTTATTGAACGATGAATGATGAAAAGAGGTCCGTGTTCGTCCGTGTTCGTCCGTGGCAAAACTTGAAAGCAATGTCCAATAAAACAAGGATTTAGGAACTTTTCTTTGCCTGTTTATTTTTGTTCCCTCCCTCACATTACGAAGGCCTATTCAATTTTTCGATTTCTATTTTAAAATTTGTGAATACCTGCCTGGAATCCCTGATAAGTGTAAAAGTTATGTAACAGTGCCGCTACACCTGCGAGTTCTAATGGCGAAAGCGCCAAAAAGGATCCCTGGGGAAAAGCAGATAATGCTTTTTCAATCGCTTCAAATTCGGCTTCGATTCGCTCCTTGAAATCAACCATACAACGCTACTCCCTCTTTTTTTATCATGCGGACAAATTTTGAATCGCCGGTCAAATCAACAACATCCACAGGCTTTGACAATTCGAACATTAAATCGCCATAAAACCTGAAAAACTCTTGCGCCGGAATTCCTTCAACACCTATATCGATATCACGACTTTCCTTATAAGGTGATAAACCGGAACCGAAAAGTAAGACACGCTTGGCCCGGTATTTCCGGGATATTTTGGTGATTACCTGCTTATCTTTTTCCGATATCATACAATTACTATAACATTTCCGCTTAAGAGATGCTATATAAAAACAGGAGAAAAATTTTTCTCACCCTAAACAAAGATTCGGGGAAGAAATTTTGAATGTCCCCAAGTTTCTCTCCATGTTTCCCTATGGGATTATATTTACAAAATATCAAAAATGGTTATAATAGTCCCTTAACAGAAAATGGAGGTTTATATGCGAAAATGTAAAGCGATCGCTTTTGCCTTGATGTTTCTTTCTATCATGTTCACATCGGCAATACAAGCCGAAGTCAAGTTTGACGACTATTTCGTCGACCAAACCATGCGCATCGATTACTACCATATGGCTGATAAAACCACTGAATTCATCACCCTCGATAAAGTTTACCAGCAAGGAACATGGGCCGGCAGCCCGAACTCCCTCGGCGAACCTTTCGACAACGGTCTCTACTATATCAAAATCTACGACGATATTTCCGGCACGCTGATTTATTCCAAAGGTTTCAGCAGCTACTGCAGCGAATACATGACCACCAACATGGCTGCGGAAGGTATTAAACGCACCTATCATGAAACCGCCCTTATTCCCTTCCCTAAAAAGAAAATCAGGTTCACGCTCGAACGAAGGAATCGACAAAATCAACTGGGGGTTATTTTCTCACAGGTCATTGATCCGCAGTCCGTTGAGATTAATAAAGAAGCCCTAATTGATGGAGTTACGGTTTATGAAATATTGAAAAACGGCCACCCACATCATAAAGTGGACCTGGCCTTTATCGCCGAAGGGTACACCCTGAAAGAAGAAGTGAAATTTAAGCAGGATGTTGAGCGGGTGGTAGAAGAATTTTTTAAACAAGAGCCCTACAAAAGCCGAAAAATGGATTTCAATATTTACGGGTTATTCAAAGCCTCCCGGGAAAGCGGGCCGGATGAACCCCTAGAAGGAGCCTTCAAGAACACGGTGTTAGGCGCTTCTTTCAATGCCCTGGGGTTGAACCGTTACATGCTGACCGAAGAGAACCGCGCCATGAGGGATATTGCCGGCCATGTCCCCTACGATGCCATTGTCATTATCGTTAACTCCCAGCGGTATGGCGGCGGCGGTATTTATAACTCTTATTGCTGTTTTACCTCTGATAATGAATGGACCGTCTACCTGTTTCTCCATGAGTTCGGCCACTCGTTCAGTGGTTTGGCCGATGAGTATTACGGCTCTCCGGTATCTTATAATGAATTTTATCCCAGGGGTATCGAACCCATTGATCCGAATATCACTGCCCTGCTGGACCCGACAAACTTAAAATGGAAACACCTGGTGATAAAAGGAACGCCTATCCCTACTCCCTGGGGAAAGGAAGAGTATGAAAAACTGACCGGGAAAGATAGGGCCGACTTTCTTCAAAGTAGATCGAAAAAATTGAAATCCTTGGTAGGGGCGTTTGAAGGGGCGGGGTATACCGCCACCGGTCTTTACCGTCCCATGTTGAATTGCATCATGTTTTCAAAGGGTGCTATTCCTTATTGTAAAGTGTGCGAGGATACGATTTCGAAAGTGATTGGTTATTATAGTCTTTAGCCTGGAAAATAGCCACGAAGGTACAAAGGAACACAAAGGGGTTTATTAAAAAAATCATGGTGTCTTGTACTGGCGCGCCTTGGTGGCTAAAATTCTCGAGAATAAATTTGACTGCCCCCATGATCAAAAAATTAAAAAGGAGGCGGTATCTCCTTTATCCTGCATTGGCATATGATCGCCTTTCCCTTTCTATTGCAGGGAACTGGATATCGATATGAGGAGTAGGCAATACCATTTCTTCTTGTCTGATTTGAGATTCGAAAATTGGGTCCACCAATGAATCCAGGTACTTTGCCACTTTCCCCGGGATAATTCTATAGAAACATTTTATGCAAACATTTGCAGGAATTCCAATAACCTCAATCTGCAAATCACAATATTCTTTCTTGTAAAGCAGGTTGATAAGTTTAGGCATCATTTCGCCTCCGCACTCGGGGCATTTTCTCTTTCTTAATAAGCTCATTGTGTCACTTAACATTGCTAACCGGGATATATCCATTTTTTCCGTCATCGGCCTTACAATCAGCCTGGTTTTTCATTTTAAGCTTTTTTTATAGCACATTCGGAAAACAAATTCAAGGCCTTTGAAATCCCTTTTCAATTTCCCTCTGCTTTGCTATAGGGAAAAGTTTCTTGGCTGACTCTCGACAAGACAAAAAATGCACAGGATGAAAGCTAATTTATTAAACAAAAATAAATAGGAGAAATATCTATGAAACCAAAAACCTTGACTAAAAAATTGGTGTTGAGCAAAAGTACCATTGCAAACCTTCATGATCGGGACATGAAAGCGATTATCGGCGGTGCTACCGAGGTAACCGATTGTCTCACCATATGTGAGACCTGGTGTGCAGCATGCAACACCGTTTTAGAAACTAAGTGCATACGCACTGATTGCTTATGTGAAGCCACTTATTACAGATGTTGGTAATAGGTTTCAATTGAAAAGGCGGAGTTTTTTTGAGTAACTGGTCCCTTTAGCATCGCAACCGGTCCTGCCCCCAGGTTCGTTTCGTTTCGTGTTCGCCCGTGGAAAAAACTTATTCATAATACTCTTTAATATCTTTGGCCAGTATCTTATTAAACAGTCGGGCTCCTTTCCTGGAAAGATGGGAATTGGTCCGGCCATACCCACCGTCGATAAAGTATTCGGGGATTTTCGTGGGAAATGCCCCGGGCCGGCTGTAATCGAGAATATGCACATTCTTATATTTCTCATGAAAGCCCTTCAAATGCTCAACAAAGAGATATTGTTGATGATTTGTCATTATCGTACCGATGTAATCCGGTAAGGCTACCAGGATTACCGTCACCCCGTCCTGGGCCAGTTCGGTTAATAATTTCTCAAAATAGTCCCCTTCAATCCCGGGAGGAGGAATAAACTTCTGTCTTACAAACTTTGCACCGGGTTCGAGTACCAGGTCTTTCTTTTCATTATCCCCGCCTTTATATTCCTGGAGATCGATAAACTGCTGGACCGTATTATCTGCTTCCCTTCTCCCTGTGAGGCGAATCATGACGTTGTTCAGAAAAGTATCGATCTTTCTTTTATGCTTGATTAACAGCAGCGGGCTGGAAAAAATGTTTATACTTTTTTCCTTTTCCACGGTATCGAAACGCGCCATCCACTTGGGGTCGGATGTAATGTTATAGATGAAATAATCTACCCCGTAAAGAACAACCCTGGGAATCCCACAATATTTTTTATAAACTTTATAGAAATAATAGTTGTATTTCGGCCCCTTTCCCACGTACGCATCTTTGAACGCCTTCCGGTTCAATCTTTTTTCAATATAATAAGGATGGATACCTTCATAAGCGCGAGATGTGCCGAGGATCAACGTACTGTACTTTTTATCTTTCACAAACCCTTCGAATTGTTTTTCAAATTCCGTTCGGGGATAAAAATTTTTCTCCACGATGGATAATAAGTAAAACAATCCTCTATCGAA
The DNA here is from genome assembly GCA_030837085.1 of Acidobacteriota bacterium. GTDB lineage: Bacteria > Acidobacteriota > Aminicenantia > UBA2199 > UBA2199 > JAKAGC01. The sequence goes on from JAUPLE010000590.1 coordinate 4,642, forward strand.
CAGGAAAATCGACAATATAAATAGGCAGGCGCCGACTATATATTTTTTCGTTCCTTTCATGCGGCTGTTAGAATTGGAAATAGATGAATTCATTGGTTGTATCCACTGCAAAGATAATGATTAGACATATGAATAATGCAAAACCGACTACTTTTACGAAAACGGGTATCCGCCGCAGAACCGGCAGTTTATCCCTGTTCTTGTATAAAACCTCCAGGAGTATAAAAACCACCACCATTACCAGGTTAACAAAAAGATACCCGGTTCCTTTCCCACTCAAAACCAATTGGATATACTTGATGTAGGTAAACGCCTTCTGGAAAGACTCGGCGCGAAAGAATATCCAGGCAAAAGAGACCAGGTTAAAGGTGATAAAGACGCTGACGCCGTAGCGCAGCGCCGGGAATTTGTTCAACTTAATTTTTTTAACGAATTTCTTCCGGGCTTTTTTGGTGGTGTAGCCGACTCCCAGGTAAATGCCGTGCAGCGCTCCCCAGATGACAAGCGTCCAGGCCGGGCCGTGCCACAATCCTCCCAAAAACATGGTAATGAACATGCCCACCACATAACCCCAGGTCTCTGCTTTGATTTTATAGAGGCGCGGGGTTTTAATGGGCCTCATGACTGCGTAAGCAATGGGCAAAAATAGGTAGTCACGCAGCCAGGTGGAAAGCGAAATGTGCCATTTACTCCAGAATTGGGTCATGCTTTTACTGAAATAGGGAAAGTCGAAATTCTGCATGGACTTGAAACCCAGGATTCGTGAGATACCGATAGCAATATCGGAGTAGCCGGAGAAATCACAGTAAATCTGGAACGCGTAAAAATAAGCGCCGAAGATGAGATTGATTCCCTGGTGCGCCGGGTCCCGGAAGATTTCATTGACAAAGATGGCCAACCGGTCGGCAATCACCATTTTTTTGAATAAGCCCCACAAGATCAACCGAAACCCGGATAAGACCCGCTCGATGTCGAAGTTGACCTTTTTCTTTAGTTCGGGGATGAAATTGACGGCGCGGTCAATGGGGCCCATCAGGAGTTGGGGGAAAAAGGAAACATAAAGGGCGAAATAGCCAAAGTGTTTTTCAGGTTTGGCGTTGTCGTTGTAGACGTCCACCAGGTAGCTGACTAATTTGAAGGAATAAAAGGAGATGCCGATGGGCCAGAGGAGGTTAAGGGGATTATATTTAAGGTTGGGGCTAAAGAGGCCGGCAAGAGAGTAGAGCGAGCTGCCGATAAAATCCGCGTATTTATAAACTACCAGGCACCCCAGGCCCGCGATTAAACCCAGGATCAAGTAACGTTTTCGTCGGGGTTTCGCCTGGGTTTGGCTGATTTTAAGGCCGATAAAATAGATGAGGATGGTGGGGACGATTAAAAAAACAAGGTATTCTATTTTCCAGTAGCCGTAGAAGAAATAACTGGCGATTACGAGGAACAGCCATTTGAATTTCGTGGGGATAAAAAAATAGAGAGCGAAGACAATGCCAAAGAAGATAAGAAAATCAATCGAGTTGAAAATCATGTTTAGCGGTCATTTTACAATCATTTTGAAAAAAAGTCAAATTTGAAATTGTCCGATAATTCCCCATTTTTTGCTGTCATAGGCCAGGAATGACTGGCAATTTTCCAGGAAAAAAGACAGATTTTCAGCCTTTTTTTTCCATATTTGAATTCCCTCTTTTCCTATGTTATAATCGCTTATAAATAAAAATGAACAACATATCAGGAGGTTAAATAATGGCAATTGTATTAAACGGTTCAGGATTAACAATCGAGAAATTAGTCCAAATTGCGCGGTATAATGAGAAAGTCGAACTGTCGGACGAGGCAGTGGAAAAAATCAAAAAATGCCGCGCCATGCTGGAGAAGAAAATAGTAGCACGAGAGATTATGTACGGCGTTAATACCGGCATCGGGGAATTTTCAGAGACGGTATTAAGCGACGAGCAAATGGAACTGTTCCAGAGATATTTGGTTTACAACCATGCCGCGGGCATCGGCGACCCGGCGCCCATTGAATATGTGCGCGGCGCTATGGCCAGCCGTATCAATGTGCTTTCCAAAGGCAACTCAGGCTGCCGCCCGGAAATCGCGCAAACTTTGGTGGAAATGTTAAACAAAGGCGTTACGCCTTTTGTCTGCCAAAAGGGTTCTGTGGGCGCCAGCGGCGACCTGGCCCCAATGTCCCAGATCGCCCTACTCTTAATGGGTGAAGGCCAGGCTTATTATAAAGGCGAGCTGTTGGACGGAAAAACGGCTATGGACCGCGCCGGCATCCCAATCCCAGGGCTTCAGGCCAGGGACGGTCTGGCAGCCATTAACGGCTCCAATGTGCTGACCGCCATGAGCGCTATTTTCCTTTATGACGCCAACCGTTTCTTGAAACAGGCGGAAATCGCGGCCGCCATGACGCTGGAAGCCCTCATGGCCAATATGAAACCTTACCAGATACTGCTGCATGAGGTAAGGGGATTCAAAGGGGCCATCCGGTCGGCCAATGCCATCCAAAAACTCATCAAAGGCGGCGACCTGGGGGAAGGCAAACTTAAATGCAAAGTCCAGGACGCTTATTCGATGCGGTCAACCCCGCAGGTTATCGGCGCGGCCCATGACGCGCTGGCTTATGCCCGTTCACAAGTGGAAATTGAATTGAACGGCGTGGGCGACAACCCTATTTTCATCCCGGAGAAGAACCTGTCTTTAACCGGCGCGAATTTCCAGGGCTCACCGGTTTCGCTGCCCATGGATATGGCCGGCGCGGCCATTACTATGGTTTGCGTCCTGTCCGAACGCCGAATGAACCGGTTGAATCACCCGGCATTGAGCGTGGGTCTGCCGGCATTCCTCACCAAACAGGGCGGTTTGATGTCCGGTTTGATGTTGAGCCAGTATACGGCGGACATGCAGATCGTGGAACAGCGTATCCTGTGTATGCCTGCTTCGATCCAATCTATTCCCGCAGCCGCGGACCAGGAAGATTTCGTGTCCATGGGTATGAATACGGCCATTAAGAATTTCCAGATCATGGATAATGCTTACGGTATTTTGGGCATTGAATTTATGGCGGCTGCGCAGGCGTTGGATTTCAGGGAATTCACCTTTGGTAAGGGCGTTAACAAGGCCAAAGAGATTGTTCGAAAGTATGTGGATTTCCTGGAGATTGACCGTCCGCTTTACCCGGACCATACCCGGATGAAAGAATTGGTCAAATCCTGCGAGATTTTGGAAGAAGTAGAAAAAGAAGTTGGCAACCTGGAATAAGGAATAATCAAAAGCTTTAGGAGGTCAAGGAACCCTTTCTCGAAAGGGTTCCTTGGTGACCGTTGGCGATTGTTAACAGGAAATTTAATCGCCCGGATTCTTGACTTCATCCTCATAAATTGATACAATTCTACATGTGAATGCCGATGTAGCTCAACTGGCAGAGTACTTGGCTGTGGACCAAGGGGTTAAGGGTTCAAGTCCCTTCGTCGGTATTCTTTCTTACTCTTTTACACATGACTTTTCAAGGAGAAAAAAATGCGGGGAATCGTACCACGAAAAATCAAAGGTTTTCGCGACCTGGGGCCTGGTTTGAACGGGTTAAAATGGCAAATCTTAAACGCTGCTTCCAAGGTTTATCGTTCTTATGGTTTTGAGCATTGGGACACGCCTATCCCGGAATATGCGGATTGCCTGGGAAAGTATTTACCGGAATCGGATACTGTGGCAGAGGGCATCTATTCATTCCAGAACCCGGAAAAAGAGCCCGTGTTGCAAGCGGATGGGAAAGAATTGCGGGATGAATGGGACCATGTGGTGATGGAAAATCAATTCGTGACATTAAGGTATGATTTAACCGCGCCCCTGGCGCGTTTATATGCGGAGCGCCTGTGGTTGAGGCATTTAAAAGAGCCGTTTCAAGAAGGAAAGACGCCTTATTTTCGCCGTTACCAGTTTGGTCCGGTGTTCAGGTATGAAGCGAAACTGGACCCGGGGCGGTTCCGGGAATTCTGGCAGTCGGATTTTGATTCGGTGGGCGCCAGCGACCCGGCCTCGGATGCGGAAGCGTGTATGGTGTTGGCGGATGCCATGGAAGCTGTGGGTTTAAAAAGGGGGAGTTACCTTGTTCATGTAAATAACCGGAAAATTCTCAAGGGTTTCCTGGGTCCCCTGGGGGGGGACGGCGTAGGCGGCGTGGGCGGCGAGGATATGGAACAGGCAATCTTGAGGGTAATCGATAAAGCCGATAAGATCGGGACAGCGGGAATCGAAGAAGAACTGGGACGCGGTCGCCTGGACCAATCGGGCGCCTTGATCCCGGGGCTGCAACTATCCGGCGATATTATTAAACCGATCATGGGTTTCCTGGAGAAATTTTCCGGCGAAGGGAAACGGCAAGATGTCCTGGTTAACCTTGACGGGATGACTGAGATTGGCGAAGTCGGCCGGGAAGGGATCAACGAGTTGCACAAGATCGATCAAATTCTTACCCGTTTAAATTTCAATGAAGAACGGGTAATATTTAATCCTACGTTGGTGCGGGGCATGGCTTATTATACGGGTCCGGTTTTCGAAGTGCAATCGCTGCAAACCTACAAGGATGATAAAGGTAGGGAGCGTCGGGTGGGCTCGATTTGCGGAGGCGGTAGGTATGACGACCTGGTAAAGAATTTATTGGGATTAAAGGTCCCGGCCACGGGGGCTTCGATTGGGGTGGACCGGTTGGCAGAGTTATTGACATTGACGAACCAGGTCCCGGGGACTTTGCGAGGCCCGGTGCTGGTGATTATGTTCGACGATCAATTGATGGTGGAATACCAGGGTATTGCTCGGGAGCTTCGGGATAGCGGCATAGATGTAGAGGTTTATTACGGCTCGCAGCGGGGGTTGAAGAAGCAATTGGCGTATGCAGATGAGAAAAATAGTCCCATCGCGGTTTTATTGGGAGAAGATGAGTTTAAAAAGGGAGTGGTGACGGTCCGTGATCTTCGGTTGGGGAAGGAAATGGCGGCGGAAATTTCGGATAAAGCGGAGTGGAAAAAGAAAGTGCAATTTGAAGTCCCGCGCAGTGAGCTGCTGGAGAAGATCAAACAAATGAAATAATTTGAGCCGCGAAGAACGCGAAGACACGCGAAGAGATTAAGGGAAAAACTTTTTTATAAGCAATTTCTATTTTTGTACTGCTGGCATGCTAAGTGGACAAGAAAAAAAGGAAAAGGATGTGAACGCAAGATAAAAAGATAAATGAAGAGCGATTGGTAGCGGGGGGTGGATTTGAACCACCGACCTTTGGGTTATGAGCCCAATGAGCTACCAGGCTGCTCCACCCCGCGTCGCATTCACAAGACCATATTATATATTATTTCCACACCATTGTCAAATAATATTTAACTGGTCCCCCTCCATTTTTTTCCCCACATGCTGGGGGGCCCGATTGTAGGACGATACCGGCAGGTTTAACTTCGAAACATTTACTGCCTCGGAACCCCCTACCGCCGAAGGGATATACTAAAAATTGACACAATGCTTTAGATATGGTAAAATTTTTAAATCGGAAACGCTTAACCTGTTACCGATAGTCGCTCTAAACTAAAAAAGAAAAGCGACACGCCCTGGAAAACAGGTATTTATAAGCGTTCCCCGATCGATTAAGTTTATTTTTACAGGAGATGCATTATGAATGAAAAAGAAAAAGCAAAAAAAGAAATTGGCGAACGGCTGAGGAAGCTGAGGAAATACCTGAAATTAAACCAGGGAGAAATGTCTGTTCACATTGACATTGGCCGCGCCGACCTGTCTAGTACTGAAAGAGGAAGAATTTATCCAACAGTTTATGTGCTATATCTCCTGAAAAAGAAATTTAATGTCTCCCTGAATTGGATTTTGTTCAATGATGGAGAGATGTTTTATTCCCCACCCGTGAAACGTAGAAAAAACTCCGGTCTTAATCCACTTAACGAAGAACTGCATGACCTTTTCTTTCACATAGAAAATATTCCCATGGTGAGACATGCGGTATTATCCTTTTACTATGATTTCAGGGTGAGAAACCAGGATCTCATTAACGATACACTGAAATCTTCCCTCGAGGAGGAGTCGCCATCCGAATAGGGCTATCCTTTTGACGGTTGACATGGTGACATGGTGACATGGTGACATGGTGACATGTTGACTTATTGATTGTTTGCTTTATAATATAGTTTCTCAAAGGAGCAATCATGTTTGAAAAAGAAATGGCGACCGGTCAAAACGCTGTAATCGATGCGATGCGCATCAGCAGAACGGTACAAAAGGAATTGACAGGAGCTGATGCGATTACTAAATCGGATAAAAGTCCTGTAACGATAGCTGACTTCGCCGCCCAGGCGATTATTTGTAAGATTCTAAAAGAACATTTCCCGGCTATCCCGATCGTGGCGGAAGAAAATTCAGAGGTCCTGAAAAAACCGGAAAACCGGGCGATATTGGAAAAAGTTCTCTATTACATTACCAATGACAAAAAAATCAAAGACATCCCGGATAAGGATGCTCTTTTCCAGGCCATCGACCTGGGAACAGGTGAACCTACGAACGATGTTTTTTGGGCTCTGGACCCCATCGACGGCACCAAAGGTTTTTTACGGGGCGAACAATTCGCCATTGCCCTGGCGTTGATTGTAAACGGGGAAGTGCAATTGGGAATCCTGGGCTGTCCCAACCTGGACCTGGGAAACCACGGGCGTGTGCTTTTTGCCGAGAAAGGCAGCGGCGCATACACCATGGACAGCGAAACTCGCAATCGAAAAAAGATGGGTGTGTCCACCATTACGGTTCCTGAAAAAATGAGATTCGTGGAGAGTTATGTTTCTTCGCACAGTAATATGGACATGCAGTTGCACATTGCCCGGGTGCTGAAATTGGAACAAGACCCGGTACGGATGGACAGCCAGGTAAAATACGGTGTATTGGCCGCGGGCCAGGCTGAAATTTACTTACGTATTCCGCATCCCAAAACCCCGGATTACCAGGAAAAAATTTGGGATCATGCCGCCGGCAGTCTCATTGTCGAAGAAGCCGGCGGTGTTGTAACGGATACCCTGGGAAAAAAGTTGGATTTCAGCGTTGGTAAGACACTGGCGAATAACCGCGGCATTTTTGCTTCTATCCCTGCTATCCACACCCGCATCCTGGAGATTATCAGGGAATTGAACCAGGAAAATCCCATGATGACGTAGGGGTTTGATTTATCAAACCCGAAAGATAAGGGGCTTGATAAATCAAGCCCCTACCATATAATTTGCCCCTACCATGTATTTTGTCCCTACCTTTATGTTACCTCTACCTAATATTTAGGCACAATCATTATTTTTATCCGTTTGAAATGGTTTCCCGGGTTATCGGTGAATAGCAATTCATAATTTCCAATAAAACCTGGTCCGGGGTTCCAATAAAAGATCCCCTTTTCTTTGTCCAGGGTGGAACCAATGGGAAGCGGCGTGACGTTTTTCACCGGCGAAGCCGGGAAATGGATTTCAACCCGTTCCAATTCTTTGATTTCAACGGCAATTATACTATTCTCATTGGGATAAACTGCCAGTGTGGCGGCGGTGGCGTCTTCGCGATATCCCTTGATAACCGAAATAGGTTTGTTCCAGTCGGAGCCGTGCGAAGGTGAATCAAGGACGGGCGAACACGCAGAAAATTCAGCGGAGCCCCTACGGTCCAAATCGGTCCCGGTATTCTGCACGATGAAATACCGGCTGCCGATTCCGTCGGCGTTACCCCCATTATCCGTGGCTGTCCAGGCGATGGTATGGATACCGTTTTTGTAAGCAGTGGTATCGAAATTGAAAGAGGCATGGGCGCCGCCGCTGTTCAGATAGGTGGGGAAAAGGCCAGCAATGTCGGCACGGTATATATTGTAAACCGGGTGTCCTTTGCTAACTCCGTCGATATACACCGACATAGTGGAGCCATCGATAGGTATCATATTGGGCAATGGCGTCAGCGCCCACCCGGCATTGCGGTAGTTGCTCCCGGAAACTTCAGCGCCCGCAGCAGGGCTATCAATGGCGCCAAAGGGTTTGGATGCATTGGCATTGTCTACGGTGATTGTTTTTGAGCCCAAGGTGGTTTGTTTGCCTAACAGGTCCGTGGCAATGGCAGTCAGTACATAGACGCCGTTCGCGCCGTCGGGCAGGAAATAACTCAACAGCATATATCCCCAACCGGCCTGGTAATTCTTTGGCGTAGTGAGATATAAATTCTGTACATCGGGCCGGGCGCCTTCGACCTGCAGGGCGTCGCCGATATAAATAAGATTCCCGTAATCCTGCCGGTATATTTTGACGCTGGCCACCCCCACATCATCCAGGGCCCAGCCGGTTAAGGCAAAGCTGCTGGAAACCGTGGAACCGTCGGTGGGAGTGTCGAAACTGCCGAAAGGGGGTTCATCTTGCGCAGCTTCTTTTACAGTCAGGTGAACGTTGACCGTTTGCGGGGTATTGGAGGCGCCGGAAGCGGCTACAGTGATAGAGCCGGTATAGGACCCTATCTCTAAAGTACCGGGTGCGATTGAAATTGCCGATTCGCCGGCGTTGGTCCCGGAAGCTGGCGAAGTAGTAATCCATGAATTATTTGCCAGCGCAGTCCATTGCAGCGTACCCCCGCCTGTGTTGTCGATGCGGAGGGATTGCGACCCGGTGACCGCCCCGCCAACAATAGCCCCGTAATAAAACTCCGTACGATTCAAGGAAATTTCCGGGGGAATGGGTATAATGATGGAAAACACGGCATTGGAGGTATCCGTTGGGGAACCATCCGAGGCTTCACTGATACGCACCTTACACTTAGTGGAATTAATAGTGGGCAAGGTCCAGGAATGGCTGCCGTCATTGGCGGTGGAATTAATCACACTGGTCCAACTGCTGCCGTTGTTGGTGGAGTATTCGATTTTTACATTCCCGACAGTGCCGGTGGAAGTCCAGGTGATGTTATGCGCGGTTCCCGCGTCCCACGTTTCTCCACCGTTGGGAGAGGTGACGGTTATAGTGGGAGTTGTTACGGCGACGATTGAGAAAGTCGCATTACTGGCGTCGGAAGGTTTGCCGTCCGCGGCTTCACTGACTTTTACTTTGCATTTTGTAGAGGGGGCGTTGGGCACGGCCCAGTTGTAAGAACCGGTGTTTTTTGTAGAAGCCACGATGGTGGACCATTTACTGCCGCTGTCGATGGAATATTCGATTTTCACGTTGCCGACGGCCCCGGTAGAGGACCAGGTGACTGCATAAGTAGAGCCTACATTCCATTTCTCCCCGCCGTTGGGAGATTTAACAGTAATAGAATCGGTATTACCCAGCAGTCGATTAATGGCCGAGTCTACCTGGATACGCGGACAGGAACCGCCGCCGCCGCAAAGGGTATCGACTTCCGGGCCGGTATCCTTGAGGGCCGTTAAGATATCATCCACACTGCTGGAAGAACTGGCCTGTCGTAATAACGCCCAGGCGCCGGTTACATGGGGCGTCGCCATGGAGGTGCCGCTCCAGGATTCATAACTGGAATCGGATTCGCCGGTGGAGGAATAGATGCCTACCCCGGGCGCAAACAAGTCCTGGAGTGTTGTACTCCAGTTATTAAAACCTGCTTCCACATCGGAATCGTTCGACGCTCCCACGGCCACGGCCGCGGCAATACAGGCAGGGGAACCGACAGAACCGCAATACCCGTCGTTACCCGTAGCAATGGCCGTAGCAATACGGGCCGCTTTGAGGTTACCGATGGCGGCTGCCTGGGGTTCACTATTGCATGGGGTGGTGTAAGACCCACCGCCGAGACTCATGTTTACGGCGGCAATGCTGTAAGTACTGCGCAAGGAATACACGTAATCCAACCCTTTTACCTGGTCCGAATCATAACTCATCACGCAGGGAGAACCGCCGCAATCCGACGCTGAAAAGCGGGAAAATATCTGGACGGCAATGATGTTACTATCCCTGGCGACCCCTTTAAGCGAACCGGTTTTCCCGGCGGCGATCCCGGAAACATGGGTGCCGTGATCATAACCGTCATACGTGCTCTCATAGTGCGCCGCGGCCCCGCTTCCATACATCTCGGTACTCGCATTGGGGCAATCGCTCAGCGCAGAGAAACATGCTTCCCGGATGGTTTTCCCTGTAAAAAACTGGTGGGTGCTCCGGATACCGGTATCCAATATGGCCACATACCAGCCGGCCCCGGTGTAGCCCATGGACCATGCGGCATTGGCGCCGATGAGGGGGCCGCTGGTAGTAAGCATGGGGTGAGCAAGTCGATCATTATTAACGGCGGCAGCGCGATTTTCCAGGGGTTTCTTTTCTTCCACCGGGTAATCCGCTAACGGTCGGGGCCGGTCTTCAAAAATATCCAGCACCTGGGGAAGCGTGGGTAAAAGGACCAGAGTTTCCTCTGAAACCTCTAAAGCCAGGTAGGGTAGGGAACTGTAAGTATGATTTAAGCGGTAAGTTTGGCCATTTAATTGATAAAGCACGGAATAGGCAGCCGTATCGATGGCTTGTTCCAGTTCCAGGTCGGCCTGGATGCCGGCGGCGGGAAAGCTCAAGCCCGGCTCAATCACTTGATATTGGGTGGATTTTTCGGTCAGGGCTTTTAAGTTTTTTACATCCAGTTTGATAATAATCCTGGCGGAACCTTTTTCCCTGGCGGTATTTAGTAATTTCTCATAGGTGGAAAGTTCTTCACCGGGTAGGGTAATAGAAAAGGCTATCATCGATATAATCGGTAATAATAAGAATATTATTTTTTTCATTTGTCACTCCGTTGCATAAGAGATATATTATTGAAAGTACCCCATATTATAAATGATTTTACAAAGAATTCAATCCCCGTGCATATCTTTTCTTATATAAAAAGGAATCTGTCAAACCGATTTAAATATGAAGAAAATGCCGGGAAGACGTAGGGGTTTGATTTATCAAACCCGGAAAATGAACATCCGTAGGGGTTTGATTCATCAAACCCGGAAAATGAACGCATATAAGGGGTTTGATAAATCAAACCCCTACATGATAGATCAAGCCCCTACATTTGTTTAGGTAAGATATTTATATTTAATCGCTTTGTCTGTTTCTCTACGGTGTCGATAAATACCAATTCGTAGTTGCCAAGGAAACCGGGTCCGGGAATCCAATAAAAAATTCCCTTTTCCCTGTCCAACGTCGAGCCGATGGGCAGAGATTTCATTGGCTGCACAGCGCCGCCGAAATCGATAACCACCCGCTCCAATTCTTGAATAGTGATATTTGTAACGCCATTATGCGCGGGAAATACCGTTTGCGGCGCAGCGTCTTTTCGATATCCTTTTGTAACCGACACAGGTCCGTTACTGTCAGGTCCGGGCAAATACGAATCAAAAACGGGCGAACAAGCAGAAAATTCAGCGGAGCCTCTACGGTCCATATCGGCCCCGGTATTCTGCACAATGAAAAACCGGCTGCCGATGCCGTCGGCATTCGCCGCGTCATCGGTGGCTATCCAGAAGATGGAATGGACGCCGTTGCTGTAAGCAGTGGTATCAAAACTAAATGAACCGGCAGCGCCGCTAGAGTTGGCATACCCGGGGAAGAAGGATGCGATATCCGACCGGTATATGTTGTAAGTGGCTGTTCCCTTTTTAACGCTGTCTATGTAAACTTCGATGGTGGAACCGTTCGTAGGTATCATGTTGGGTTGTGGCGTTAATACCCAACCGGCACTGCTATAATTACTGCCCGAAGCAGTACCGCCCTGGGCAGGGGTATCGATGGCCCCAAAGGGTTTCACTGCATCGGCGTTATTGCAATAAATGATTTTTGAGCCCAATGTTACCACATGGCCATAGGAATCCGTAACTTTGGCATAAAGGGTATAGGTTCCATTACCGCCGCCGGGTAAAAAGTTGGTCAATAACATATAGCCCCAAC
>JAUPLE010000591.1 GCA_030837085.1 Acidobacteriota bacterium
CTCAATATTCCCGGCTTAGAACTGGAAGCCTACGAAGATGAAAACATCATGCCCATTTCAAAATTCGATTTGACCCTGCAAGCCATCGAAACCGGGAACAGTTTGGCGTTTATTTTCGAATATTGCACCGAACTGTTTAAAGAGGAAACCATCCAACGTTTTACCGGGTATTTTAAGCGAATCTTAAAGGACGTACCGCTTGATCCGGGGAAACCGTTGAAAAAGTTGGAGATCATCTCCGAAGAGGAAAAAGAGCTGCTATTATTTAAATTCAATGATACGGCAGCGGCCTATCCCCAGGATAGGACCATCCACCAATTATTTGAAGAGCAGGCGTCGAGGATGCCTGATCATGTCGGAGTTGTCGGACCTGTCAGACCAGTCGGAACGGTCGGACTGTCCTACAAAAAATTAAACGAGCAATCCGGCCGGTTGGCCGGGCTATTAATGGAAAAAGGCGTCCTGGCGGACGATATTGTGGCGATTATGATGGAGCGTTCCATTGAAATGATAATTGGCATTATTGGTATCTTGAAATCCGGGGCAGGTTACATGCCGATAGACCCCGCTTATCCCCAGGAAAGAAGTGATTACATGTTGAAAGACAGCGGGGCCAAATTTTTAATTAATGAAACGTTTTTTAGGGGGTCCAGGGGGGCGATTTTACAAAAAAGCCCCCCTGGCAGTGTTAATCTCGCATACATCATTTACACTTCCGGTTCGACAGGGAAACCCAAGGGTGTTATGATCGAGCACCGGAATGTAGTGCGGTTGTTGTTTAACGATCGTTTCCAGTTTGAATTCAGTAATAATGATGTATGGACCATGTTTCACTCTTATTGTTTTGATTTTTCCGTGTGGGAGATGTACGGGGGGCTGTTGTACGGCGCACGGTTGGTGATTGTGCCCAGGATGACGGCCCAGGATACGGAGAAATTCTATGAGTTATTGTGCAAAGAGAGAGTAACTATCCTGAACCAGACGCCGCCGGCTTTTTATCAATTGGCTGATCATGTGCTCTCAAATGAAGCGTCAATGCGGAATTTAAATCTGCGTTATGTTATTTTCGGGGGCGAAGCCTTGAATCCCTTTCGTTTAAAGGCGTGGCGGAAGAAATACCCGGCAGTAAAGCTGATCAACATGTATGGCATAACCGAGACCACCGTGCATGTGACATTTAAAGAAATCACAGGAAAAGAAGTCGAAACAACCGTCAGTAACATTGGCGCGCCCATACCTACGCTGTCGGTATATATAATGGACAGGTATATGAACCTGCTGCCGGTAGGGGTGGCGGGTGAACTCTGCGTCGGCGGCGCGGGCGTCGGCAGGGGTTATTTAAACCGGCCCGAATTAACCAGGGGCTCTTTTGAAAAACCGCCCGCCGGTACGGACCCCACAAAACTTTTGACTATTCTTTATAAATCCGGCGACCTGGCGCGTTGGCTGGCCCACGGCGAGCTCGAATACCTGGGCCGCATCGACCGACAGATCAAGATTAGGGGCTACCGCATCGAACTGGGCGAAATCGAAACCCGGCTGTTGTCTCATCCGGGGATAAAGGAGGCAGTCGTATCAATCGGAACGGACCGGGCCGGGGATTCCTATTTATGCGCTTATTTAGTGACAGGCGGAAAACCGGAGGTCACGGAATTGCAAGAATATCTCAGCACGTATTTACCGGCTTATATGGTTCCCGCTTATTTTGTTTTCCTTGAAAAAATACCGCTGACCGCTAATGGAAAAGTCGATCGCCGAGCACTGCCTGCTCCTGTTATAAATACAGGGGATGTTTACATCGCCCCTGCTAATAAAACGGAAGAAAGAATGGTCGCTATCTGGGCGGAAGTGTTGGAAATCGAAAAAGAAAATCTCAGCGTTACGGCGGATTTCTTCCAATTGGGAGGCCATTCGCTGAAAGCCACTTTGCTAATGTCGAAAATCCATAAAGCCTTTGATATAAATATGCCGCTGAAAGAAATATTCATGACCCCCACGGTTCGGGGCTTGTCGGGTTATGTTTCCCGGTCGGCCAAAGACCGGTATATTTCGATAAGCAGCGCTGAGAAGAAAGAATATTACCCACTGTCTTCCGCCCAGAAAAGATTATATGTGCTGCACCGGATGGACGAAAAGGGCGTGGGATATAACATACCGTACTTCTTGTTATTGACTGGAGAAATCGCTAAGGATAGATTTGAAAATAGTTTCAGGCGTTTGATCCTTCGTCATGAGAGTTTTCGGACTTCGTTTCATTTAATGGGAGATGAACCGGTCCAAAAAATACACGATACAGTGGCATTTGCAATCGAATATAAATATCCGTCCACAGATTACACTGATTACACAGATGAAAAAGCGAATAATTTTATTCATTCTTTCATCCGGCCTTTCGATTTATCACAGGCGCCGTTAATGCGCGTCGCCTTAATAAAGAAAGAAAAGGGTGACCACCTCCTGATGGTGGATATGCATCACATTGTTTCAGATGGTATGTCTATGGAAATTCTTATCCGGGATTTTACAGCTCTTTTTTCCGGGAACGAACTACCGGGAATAAATCTCCAGTATAAAGACTATACCGAATGGCAGAACCGGGAAAGTGAAAGGCTTCTGCTGCCTGGAAAATACTGGGAAAAGGAGTTTGCGGGAGAAATTCCTATATTAGAACTTCCGACTGATTATCCAAGACCTTCGGTTCAGAGTTTTGAAGGAAACAGCGTGAGTTTTGAAATCGCTGCGGGGATTAGCGATACTTTGAAGGCTTTAGCATTCGAGACCGGGACCACGATATATATGGTCTTGCTGGCGTTATATACTGTATTCATGGCGAGAATAACCGGGCAGGAAGATATCGTCGTTGGTTCCCCTGCCGCCGGACGAAGACATGCGGATTTAGAAAAAATCATCGGCATGTTTGTTAATACCCTACCGCTGCGTAATTATCCAGCCGGGGAGAAAACGTTTGTCGAATTCTTGTATGAAGTAAAAGATAGTAGTTTAAGCGCTTATGAGAACCAGGACTACCAGTATGAAGACCTGGTGGACCGGGTAGTAACGAACAGGGATGCCAGTCGGAATCCGTTGTTTGATACGATGTTTACACTGCAAAATACCGGTTCTCAAACCTTAAATATCCCCGGTTTGAAGTTGACTCCTTACGAATACGAAAACAAGACATCCAAATTCGATCTTTCATTGACCGCTGAAGAAGTCGAAACCGAATTTATGCTTACGTTTGAGTACTGTACAAAACTGTTTAAACAAGAAACCATTGAAAGGTTTATTGTTTATTTTAACAATATAGTAAAAAGTGCAATTGAGAATAAAGAAGTGAAAATTTCTGATTTTGATATCCTCCCTGAAGAGGAAAAGAAGCGAATATTATTTGATTTTAATGATACCCGGGCCGACTACCCGCAAGATAAGACCATCCAGCAATTGTTTTCCGAGCAGGTGGCAAAGACGCCGGATTACATCGCCCTTGTAGGAACAGGCGCAGGTCCCCGTGCCTGCCCTTCCTGCCTGACCTACCGCCAATTAAACGAACAATCCGACCGGTTGGCTGGGTTGTTAATCGGAAAAGGTGTCCTACCGGACAATATTGTAGCTATTGTGATGGAGCGATCCATCGATCAAATTATCGGCATTGTGGGTATATTAAAATCCGGCGGTGCATATTTCCCCATTGACCCGGAGCACCCACAAGAACGCATTGATTATATGTTAAAAGATAGTGGAGCAAAAATTTTAATAAATGAAAAGTTTTTCGGGGGGGCAAGGGGGGCGGTTTTACAAAAAAGCCCCCCTTGTAGCGCAAATCTCGCTTACATCATCTATACTTCCGGTTCCACCGGTCGGCCCAAAGGCGTTGCCGTAGAACATTCTCAATTGGTCAATTTTGTGTATCATATGTTTAACAGGTATGACGGGAATGTGGATTGTAATGACCGCTGTTTGAGTCTCACCAATATTATGTTTGATGTTAGTGTGTGGGAGTTTTTCTTGCCCTTGTTGTTTGGCGCCCGGCTTGTTCTCATGCCGGAGCAAAAAAACTTCGACGTGTTTGCACTGGCGAGGACCATCCTAGAAGAAGAAATCACGCTTATTTATCTACCCCCTGGTTTATTAAAACCGGTTCATGAGCAGTTGAAAAACCAGCCCGTTCGATTGCAATTGAACAAGATGTTGGTGGGTGTTGAGCCTATCCGGGATGATATATTGGAAGATTATATTCGATTGAATCCCTGCATGAAAATCATCAATGGTTACGGCCCCACAGAAACCACCATCTGCGCCAGTTCCTATAATTATCTGCCTCATCATCCGAAAGGCGAAATCGTATCTATCGGCGTCCCCCTTTCCAATAACCGGATAATTTTGTTAGACGCTTATGATCATATTGTACCGCAAGGAATACCTGGTGAAATTTGCATCTCCGGGGACGGCGTTTCCAGGGGGTATATCAATAATCCGGAGTTAACCGCGGAAAAGTTTAGTTTTAATAAGTCCTATTTTGCCCATAGGACCTGTATTCTCTACAAAACCGGCGATATGGCCCGTTTCCTACCCGATGGGAATCTCTTCTTTATCGGCAGGAGAGACAACCAACTCAAGATAAGGGGGTATCGTATCGAATTGGGAGAGATAGAAAATCGGTTATTAAAACATCCGGAGATACGTGAAGCGGTAGTACTTCCTAAAGGAGATGCAGACGGAGATAAATGCCTGGCAGC
>JAUPLE010000592.1 GCA_030837085.1 Acidobacteriota bacterium
GCTCTTAATCCCCCCACCGGCAAATAATTGGTTCTGCCATTGGGTGAAATCTTTATACTGGAGGGGCAGCGGTTCCAATGGCTCCCCGGTTTCATACAAACGCATAAAATCTTCCGTAAGAACCGTCTGCGATGTGCCGTCCGATATGATGTGATGGTTATCCACCAGCCATATATATTTCCCGTCAGGCATTTCGATTAACCCGGACCGGATTAGCGGCGCTTGCGACAAATCAAAAGGACGAATGAAGTTTTTTATTATTGCCTCCGGCGGCCAGGAACCCTTTTGAGAAAGGGTTCCTGGACCTCCCAAAACTCCTGTTAAATACTCA
This sequence comes from Acidobacteriota bacterium, assembly GCA_030837085.1. Lineage (GTDB taxonomy): Bacteria > Acidobacteriota > Aminicenantia > UBA2199 > UBA2199 > JAKAGC01. The sequence goes on from JAUPLE010000592.1 coordinate 332, forward strand.
ATTTCAAATGCCACGCTTTCATGAACTCCCTGGACGACTTCGTTATTCAACCGGTGAAAGGATGTCCTTAGACTTTCGTGGCGAGCGATTAATTGTGTCAAGGCAAATTCCAGTTTATCTCTCTTTATTTCCTTGCCAATGGGTAATACCAGGGGCATATTGTAACTGATGCTGCTCAAATCCAATTGTTGGAGAAAATATAACCGCTTCTGGGCCGAAGATAAGGCATAATATTCTCTTTTTTCCGTGGGTTCTATGGAAAGATGGAACTCTTTATTATTTTCTCTTATATATTTGGCCAATTCTCTGATTACCGGCGCGCGAAATATCTCCACCAGGGGAACCCTAACATTAAATTCTTTATGTATCTTCGATATAAGTACGGTTGCTTTTAACGAATGTCCTCCCAGTTGGAAAAAATTATCATCGATTCCTATCGATGCTTGCGCCTGGCTATCCAAAACCTCAGACCACAAATTTACCAATTTCTTTTCAATCTCATCCCTGGGTGCCAGGTAACTATCGCTGGCTTTTAATTCCGGTTTAGGCAGTGATTTGCGGTCTATTTTTCTATTGGGGGTTAACGGAATTTTTTCAAGAGGCACAAAGTATGACGGGATCATATAATCCGGCAATTCCTTTGACAGGTATTCTCTTAATCCCGGTATTATTTTCTCATCACTGGCGACAATATAGGCGCATAGATATTTATCGCCGCTGTCTTCCGTCCGTGCCAACACCACGGCTTCTTTTATGCCATCACATTTTAGCAGGTGTTTTTCGATTTCTTCCAATTCAATTCGAAACCCCCTGATCTTAACCTGGTGATCGATGCGGCCCAGGAACTCAATGTTGCCGTCAACCAGGTATCGCCCCAGATCGCCGGTTTTGTAGGTGACAAGGGGGAGCTTTTGAAAAAGCTCCCCCTTGACCCCCGCAAAACTTTTGTTTATTTTTGTTTTTTTAATCCTGTTAATCTGCGTAATCAGCGTAATCTGCGGTCCAAAAGCCTCCCTGGTTAATTCTGGGCGATTTAAATAGCCTCGTCCAACCTGCACGCCCCCGATAAGGATTTCTCCCGCTGCACCGGGTGGCACCAGTTGTCCCCATTTGTCCACGATATATATACCCGTATTCATCAGCGGTTTTCCTATCGACGGCAATTCGGCAATATCTCGCTTTGGATCGATGGTCAAAGTTGTTACCACATGGGTTTCCGATGGTCCGTAATGATTGTGCAGGTAGACCTGGCGCTCCTTTAAATAGTTCTTGAAATTAGTACTTATTATTACTTGCTCGCCCGCGGTTTGAATATGGCTGATGCACCGGGGGATGAGTTTTATATATTCTTTCTCTTTAAAAATCACTTTCAAAAAAGAAATAGGCAAAAATACCGTTTTTATGCCATTCTTTTCAATAAGCATAAATAACCCGGGTATATCGGCCCGGGTTTCTTTCTTTACCAGGAAAAGTGTTCCCCCCGATAAAAACGCTGAAAATATCTCATGAAAAGAGGCATCGAAACTTATCGTAGAAAATTGTAAAATGCGACTGCAATCGATGTTGGTATACTTAAATTGAAACTTTAGTAAATTTACTAAATTGCGGTGCTCTACCATCACGCCCTTGGGCTTACCCGTCGAACCGGACGTATAAATGACGTAAACAAGATTTGCGCTGCAAATGGGGCTTTTTTGTAAAACTTTAATAGGCTCCCCGCGCCGCGGGGCCCTTGACCCCCTGAAAAACTTTTCATTAACTAACAATTTTGAGCTACTATCCTTTAACATGTAATCGATACGTTCCCGTGGGTACTCCGAATCGATGGGTAAATAAGCCCCCCCGGCTTTCATTATACCCAATATGCCGATGATCATTTCTACCGAACGTTCCAGCATTATTCCAACAACCGTGTCAGGTAGGACGCCTTTTTCAATTAACAGACCGGCCAGGCGGTCGGATTGATTGTTCAATTCATTGTAGGTCAAAGTGACAGGGCAGGTTTGAGAACCTGCCCCTACAAGGGATATATGGTCGGGTGTTCGTGACACCTGTTCGGCAAACCATCCATGGATTGTCTCTAAACCTTCATAAAATTCTTCAACGCCATTGGATAATCTTAAAACTTCCTCTTTTTCTTTCGCATCCATTATCTCAATTTGGGCTATCTTTAATTCCGTATCATGCGATAATACTTGCAATATATTCTTATAGTAACCGATGATACGTTCGATTCTCCCCGGTTTAAATAAGTGGGTACTGTATTCCAAAGTAAAGTAAAATCTTTCACCCATCTCTATTGCTGTTAAATTCATATCGAATTTAGATGTTCCTATTATATGGACATAAGGGCCTTGTTCATGTTTTTCGAATACATCAACCTGGTAGTCGGCCTGGTTCAATAAATTAAACATAACATCAAAAACAGGGTTTCGTCCGGCATCGCGGGCGATAGTGATTTTATCAACCAACACTTCGAAGGGATATTCCTGGTTTTCGTAAGCCTCCAGCGTGCGCAATCGCACTTCCTGCAAGAAATTTTTAAGAACCTTATCGCCCGAAGGGAAATTCCTCATGGACAACGTATTGACGATCATGCCGATAACATTTTGCAAATCGGCATGACGGCGGGCGGCAATGGGTGTCCCAATGATAATATCTTCCTGTCCGCTGAGTTTTGCCAACAATATATTGAATATGGCCATTAATGCCATATACGGGGTCATTTCCTCTTGTTTGGCAATTGCTTTTAAAAGGGCTGTTTCCCGGATATCAAAATTAAAACTTACCGTATTCCCCTCGATACTTTGTACCGTTGGCCTCGGGTAATCGGTAGGTATATCCAGCAAAGGAAGTTCATCGGGGAATTCTTTTAGCCAATAGGATTCCTGTCGGCTTATGAATCCCTGCCTGAGCAACCGGTTATACCATTCCGCATAATCTTTATACTGGAGACGGAAACGAAGGGGCGACAGGCTCTCTTCTTTAAGCAGTGCATGGAACTCTTTGTCCAGTATGCCCTGCGATGTTCCATCGGTGATAATATGGTGCATGTCGATAAAAAGAAACCGGCGTGATGAGTCCACATTGGGCGTGGACGTGGACGTGGCCAGGACCACCCGCAAAAGGGGCGCTTCATCTAAATTAAAGGGCTTTGTAAATCGGGAAATAAGAGAATTGGCATCCGCTGTCCCGGTGACTTCATAAGTTTCGATTGAAAAATCCACCTCCCGGTATATTCTTTGTACCGGTATTTCGTTGACGGTTATAAATGACGTTCTTAAACTCTCATGCCTTTCAATTAATTTTTTAATTACCGCTTCCAGTTTTTCTTTTTCAACGCTTTCCGCCAATGGCATAACCAGTGGCACATTGTAGCTGGTATTATTCGACACCAATTGCTGCAAAATATATAATCTTTTCTGGGCCGGCGACAGATCGTAATATTCTTTTTCTTCCGCGGGTTCCATGGATATATGTAACTCTTTATTTTTTTCTTTTATATATTTGGCCAATTCTTTGATTGTCGGCGCTTTAAATATTTCCACCAGGGGAACTCTCACCTCAAATTCTTTATGTATCTTCGATGCCAGAATGGTCGCTTTTAATGAGTGCCCTCCTAATTGGAAAAAATCATCATCAATTCCTATCGATGCATGCACCTGGCTATCCAAAACCTCCGCCCACAAATCTACCAATTTCGTTTCAATCTCATCCCTGGGTGCCATATAACCAGCACTGGCTTTCAACCCCGGTTTGGGCAGTGCTTTCCGGTTTATTTTTCCATTGGGGGTTAAAGGAATTTTTTCAAGAGGAACAAAGTACGACGGGATCATATAATCCGGTAATTCCTTTGATAGATATTCTCTTAATCCCGGTATTACGTTTTCATCGATGGAAACAATATAGGCACAAAGATATTTATCTTCCTCTTCCTGGGCTAACACCACCGCCTCTTTAATGCCTGGGTATTTTAATAAGCGGTGCTCAATCTCTCCCAATTCGATACGAAAGCCCCTGATTTTTACCTGGTGATCGATGCGGCCTAAATAATCTATATCCCCATTTACCAGGAATCGTCCTACATCACCTGAGCGATATAAGGGCTCACCTTTTTTATATGGATTCTCAATAAATTTTACTTTCGTTAATTCTACCCGGTTTAGATAACCTCTGCATACTCCTTTTCCTCCAATGCACAGCTCTCCCGTTACTCCTGGAGGAACAGGTTCTAAATATCTATTTAATATATAGAGGCTTAACGTTGGGATTGGTTTCCCGATGTTGCCTATACTTAATTGCATATCTTTCCCGGTTATTTCTTTATATGTCACATGTACGGTAGTTTCTGTAATACCGAACATGTTGATAAGCATGGTTTGGGGGTATTGGACCGCGAAATCTTTCAATTTTAACGGATTCAATGCTTCGCCGCCAAAAATGACATATTTTAAATATAATTTTTTCTCCCGGCCAGTTAAGGCTTCGTTTAGCAAATTATAAAAAGCTGAGGGTGTCTGGTTTAATACCGTAACGGTCTCTCTATTTAAGAGTCCCAGGAATTCCGCCGTGTCCCTGGCCTTCATTTTGGACACGATATGCAATTTTCCCCCGTACAGCAAAGCGCCATAAATCTCCCATACGGAAAAATCGAAACAAAAGGAATGAAAAAGAGTCCACACATCGCGGGCTGTAAAATCGAACTGGAATTTATCGTTAAACAGCAAGCGAACGACATTCCTATGTTCAATCAGCGATCCTTTGGGGCGTCCGGTAGTGCCGGAGGTGTAGATGATATAAGCGAGATTTAAGCTAAGAGGGGGGCTTTTTTGTAAAACTTTAATAGGCTCCCCGCGCCGCGGGGCCCTGAACCCCCTAAAAAACTTTTCATTAACCAACAATTTGGTCGCACTGTCTTTTAACATATAATCGATACGTTCGTGTGGGTAATCGGGATCGATGGGTAAATACGCACCGCCGGATTTTAAGATGCCGATAATGCCTATTATCATTTCAACGGAACGTTCCATCATTATTCCAACAATCGTGTCCGGCAGGACGCCTTTTTCAATTAATAACCCGGCCAGGCGGTCGGATTGCTCGTTTAATTGGCGGTAGGTTAGTCCGACCGGTCCGACAAGTCCGACAGAGTCAGGCGTCCTTGACGCCTGCTCTTCAAATAATCGATGAACTGTTTTATCTTTCGGGTAATCCGCCGCTGTATCGTTAAATTCATATAACAACCGCTTCCTTTCTTCTCCAGGGAGCATTTCCAGGTCTGATAAACGTTTGCCCTTATCCTGGGTTATAATGGATACGATGTTCTTATAATAAATGATAAATCGTCCCATGGTTTCATGCTTGAACAATTTTGTACAATATTCGAATGTAAACTCCAGTTCCCCCTTAATTTCAACCGCGGTTAA
>JAUPLE010000593.1 GCA_030837085.1 Acidobacteriota bacterium
GGCATCGTAAAAAGGATGCATTCCCTCTAAAATCTCTACAGGTGGCACAGATCCACTTGTTGTTGAATTTTGTGGATTACCAAAAGTAGACAGTGAACCAACACAAAAGCTTAACATTAAGAATACAACTAACAACCTTTTTTTTTGTTTCATTATTTTCCTCCAATAAATATTTTTTTAAACTCCATTCTTCCGGCTCAACCGGTTCGATCACGATATTCAATTTTTCACATGAGATCGCAGCCATTGTTTAACCTCTCCTACAATCTGGATAGGAAATTTACTCATCATTGTTTTATTACCCATAATCTCAAACTGGTATAATTTATTCTCCTCATGGTAAATAAATAAATTAACCGTTATATTGTCACCTAATATGCGGTAACGGCCTCCGACTGCGTAAGCACCTGGGAATTCGTTGGCATCCACGTATACAAAATCAACTATACGTTTATCATCAGGCATGGATGCGTTAAGGAATTCTTCCTTAATCTTCCTGGTGAGATTTAAGGGATCACGCGGTTCGCTCTGAAGTTCGAATCTGGTTTGCAGCACCAAAGGTTTAGGCGTTTCCAATGGTATCCGCTGCTTATCTTCCGATGTAACCTGACCAATATCAAAACTAGCCCCTCCCTTTGGGCTTGCGATAACCGGACGTTGAATACCGCCAATGCCAATAGCTAATTCAGGGACTTTATCGGCGGCATATTCAAACAATGTTATGACGTCAACAAACTCATTTTCTCGCAATGCTCCTCCACGCATCCCAAAAAGCAAGCTGTAAGTCAATAATCCCTGGGCGTACCGGCTTGTTTCATAACTGACACGGTTTGCCGCACTACCTGCCAAAATATGAAAGCCTGTACGGTCTTTGATCCGTTCTAAAGCACGTATCTTGCTTGATGAGATATAACGTTTTTCAACAAGCTTATCTATCAGTTGCCCCGCCACACATGTATCGAGGATCAATACTGTTTTCTGGGCAGGGACTCTTTTTATAATGTCTGTGAGTTCTTTTCCGGAAATGGTAGTCTGAGCACGTACCGCTGGGTCCTTTAGAGTGGAACCTCGTGCTTCACTTGTCAGGAAATAATAATCTCCTTCAGACCCTCCAAAGTTAAAACCATGGCCGGACAGGTAAACCACCAGGATATCTTGTGGTTTTGACTGGAGTGCGGATTTAAAAGCATTCAAAAGGTTATCGCGATTAGGAATCAAATATCCGCCTTCTTGTGACGTTGTAAATAACATAATCCTGGGTTCTATCGGATCAAAGAGGCGAGTTGCCGCGATTTTGATTGCTTCAGCAAAGTTTTCTGCATCATTGGCTGCGTAACGTAAGTCGATTTCTTTACCAATATAATCGGAAACTCCGGCAATAATGGCCCACAACTGTGGTCTTTCTGAAAATCTTTCCCCTGGCGGTGTATAATTCGCTTCTACTCCTATACTGCGTAGATAGTCCTCTTCATTGAACGCCTGGACTTCAATCTCATTCTCCTCACCTGGTTTCAGACGAGGGTCACCAGCCAGGGGTAGTTTTATAATATGCTCGTTTGCATTTGGAGTGGCCCTTTGCTGAGGATTCCGGGCATCGTTAGTCAATTCCTTACCGTTAATTTTCACAACCACTCTTCCAATGCCTCCACCTCGATTTATAAGCCTAATAGTAAAGTCAGGATTAGCGGATGTGGGTTTGCTTAGCACAACATCAGGAAATAGCTTTACGTCTGTGAATTTCTCGACATCCCTTAGTGGTTCTTTGTTGATACCCATGATTTTTGAAAATAGCCCGGGTTCGTAATATCTTTCTTTCAATTGCGCCAAAACAATTGGCTCGTTCCCTGCTACCCAGATTAGACCATCGACGTCTCCGCCATTGGAGGCATCATATCTACCATTAGGATCGATTATTGCCCAGGTTCCATCTTTAAATGTAATCAATTGGAATAACTTGTTACCCTTTTCTCCATCCCAGCCAATAATGCTCCCGTCATTTCCCCCACTCAAGATGCCTTTCCCATCGTGAGAAGCAGTTTCAAAAGAAACCGCACCTGTATGACCTGAAAATTTATTCAAGAGTTTTCCTGAATCTTTCTCGTATTTGCGTATAAATCCATCACCTCCGGACGTCAGGATATATTTATCTTCGTCGGCGAAGACAGCGCTATAGATAAAATGATGCTTATCGTCAGGGTCAGTGAATTCTCGAATTTGCTTTGCCATTTCAATATCCCACAGCGATGCGGTATCCCCTCCGATCAAAATTTCTTTCCCATTTGAAGAAAACTCAAGAGAGCGGGAGCTTCCGTTTTTGTGTTTTAATTCTTTGTAGCGCATCCCGGAGACAGTATCCCAGACATTGACACTAATTTCATAATTACTATTTTCATCCTTAATAAAGCCTTCGGTCGCTGCAAGTTTACCATCTGTAGAAATGGCACAAATATTATAAATTGTCATAATACGGGGGATATTTATCTGGTTTATTTTTTCAAAATTGGCAACCTTCCAAAATGTATAAGATTTTACATCATTTAAAAAGGTCATCGTCAGTACTACGCTTCCATCGCGAGAAAATACCGGGAACAGCCCATCTATTTCCCCTAAATTTTTCCCAGTAATCACGTCTATGGTTTTTTTTCCACAAATAATAGTTTTCCCATCCGGGGACAAGGCGTAGTCATACTCTTCGCCAGAAACAAACTCTTTAATAAGATTTCCTGACTCTGAATCAAAGAGAAAAGCCGATTTTTTATAGGGATTACCGAAGTACTCTGCTA
>JAUPLE010000594.1 GCA_030837085.1 Acidobacteriota bacterium
GCCACGGTGCTGGGGGGACTGGTGATCATCGATTCCAGGGGCCGCGTGATCGATATTTTCAATAAATCCAACGGCCTGTTGGATGATAATGTCAGGTTCGTCCTGGAGGACAACCGGGGCAACCTGTGGCTGGGCCTCAATGACGGGATATCCCGGATCGAATATGCACCATCCCCGGTTTCCTTTTACGACAACCGCTCCGGCCTATCCGGCATTATGCTCTCTATCGCCAGGGGCGGCGGCAATAAAGATTTATACGTGGGAACCACCGGCGGCCTCTTTGTCATGGAACCGCATATTTCAAATTCCCGGCAGCAAAATTTCATCCCGGTTACCGGGGTCGTGGGTTCCTGTTTTTCGTTACTGGCCGCCGGTGATTCTATCCTGGCGGCCACCACGGACGGCCTGTTCCAACTGGACACCCGGGATCGCCGGGTGGCCCGGCTTACCCAATTAAGCTCTTATGTGCTGCTGCGTTCACGGGCGGACGCCAACCGTTTATGGGTAGGGACCCGCGGCTGCTTGCAATCGTTTTACTTAACCACCGCTGCCGCCGGGGGCCCCAACCGGTGGCAATTGGAACATTCCTTTGAAAACATCAACCAGCAAGTACGAAGCATTGTCGAAGAGAAACAATCCCTGTGGCTCAGCATGCCTGGGAAAGGGGTCATCCGGATGGATTTCCCTGCCCCCGGTTCCATCGACAATCCCGGGATAACCGCCTATAATGAATCCCATGGGCTGCCGCCGCGGGAAGTGGGCGTATTTACAGCCGGCGGGCGCGTGCGCTTCGGCACGGAAAAAGGCTTATACTATTTCGATGATAAAAACAAGGTTTTCCACCCGGACAATCTTCTTGGGGATTCTTTCGCCGATGGTTCCTGTAATATTTTTCGGTTGGCGGAAGATGCCCGGGGCCATCTCTGGTTTCACTCAAAAAATATGAATTACCACGCCGCGCCCCGGCCGGACGGTTCCTTTAGCATCGATTCCCGTTCCTTTTCCAGGATACCCCAGAGCCAGGTGAACGCCATTTACCCGGATGGGGAGATCATATGGTTTGCTTCCAATAACAGTCTCATCCGTTACGATACCCGCATTGAAACCGCCGCGCCCCGGGATTTCCCCGTGTTCATCCGCCACCTGGGGGCCCAGGATCAATTGATTTTTAACGGATATGATGAAAGTAAGTTTTTCCCTGTTCTTCCCTTTGAAGAAAGAAACATCCGTTTCACCTTTGCCGCCCCTTTTTTCCAGGAAGAAGCAAAGACCGGTTATTCTTATTTCCTGGAAGGATACGATAAGGGGTGGTCCAACTGGAGTTCCGAAACTCAAAAGGATTACACCAACCTGGATGGGGGGTCCTACCGGTTCCGGGTGAAGGCGAAAAATGTTTACGGCGATTTGGGCCGCGAAGCGCTTTTTCAATTCAAGGTGCTGCCGCCGTGGTACCGGACCTGGTGGGCTTACCTTTGCGGCGCCCTGCTGGTTTTCCTGTTGGTGTTTCTTACGGTCCGGTGGCGTTCCGCCCAACTGGTGCGGGAAAAGGAGAGGCTGGAAGAGATCGTCAAGAACCGTACCCGGCAATTGGAAATGCAGGCCCTGCAACTGGAAGGGCAGGCCATGAAGTTACAGGAGATGGATAAAGTAAAGTCCCGTTTCTTCGCCAATATTTCCCATGAATTCCGCACCCCCTTGACGCTGATCATGGGCCCGCTGGAACAAATATCCGCCGGCGCCGGCGACATGAAACCGCGCCGCTTGGAGGACTATTCGGGCATGATGCTGAGAAATGCCCGGCGGTTGCTGACGTTGATCAACCAGTTGCTGGACCTGGCAAAATTCGACGGTGGGAAAATGAAACTGCGGGCGTCCCGGCAAAATATCATTCCCTTTTTACAAAACATCCTGGCGTCCTTCCAGTTGATGGCGGCCCAAAAAAAAGTGTCTCTTTCTTTTCATGCCGATGAAGAAGAAATATTGCCCTACTTTGACGCGGAACAGATGGAAAAAGTTTTTTACAACCTGCTGGCCAACGCCATGAATCATACGCCCCCGAAAGGAACCGTTACGGTGGGCGTGGTCGGCGTGGGACGGCGGCGGCCCGGGGATTCCCCTGGGATGCTGGAAATAACCGTCCGGGATACCGGGACCGGGATTCCCGCGGATCAAATGGCCCATATTTTCGATTATTTATTCCAGGCTGCCAGGCCCGAAGGTGCAAAAAACTGGATACCTGCCGGTACCGGCATAGGCCTGGCATTAACGCGGGAGATTATCCAACTGCACGGCGGTTCCATCGATGTTGCTTCCCGTGAAGGGAAAGACGGCGGGACGGTTTTTACCGTCCAATTGCCCATGGGTAATGCCCATTTAACGCCCGGTGAAATAGTGGAAGTCCCCGGCGGTCCGGTTGACTTTGAACCCGTGGAATTCATTGAAACCATTCCCATGAACGAAACCGAAGCGGCGGTTGAAGACTCTGAAGCCGATGATCTTACGGACGGGAATGAACCCGCCGAAGGGGATCGCAAGGTGGTCCTGGTGGTGGAGGACAATGCGGATGTCCGTCTATATATTCGCGGTTCGCTGGAACCGGGTTACAGGGTCGTGGAGGCCCCGAACGGCCGGCAGGGCATTGCCGCAGCCCGGAAGCATTATCCCGATATCGTTATCAGTGACATAATGATGCCGGGGGTGGATGGGTATGAATTGTGCCGGGTTTTGAAAAAAGATGTGGCCACCAGCCATATTCCCATTATCCTGTTAACCGCCAGGACCCAGGAGGAGAATGTATTGCAGGGCCTGGAGTGCGGCGCCGACGATTATGTAACCAAGCCTTTTAATACCCAGATATTAATGGCCCGTGTCAAGAACCTGGTGGATCTGCGCCGGCAATTGCAGGAAAAGTATAAACGGGAAATGCGGCTGCAGCCGGCGGAAATCCCGGTCTCTTCCGTTGAACAGGAATTCATGAAGGATTTGCAAAAGGCCATGGAAGCCAACCTGTCGGACCCGGAATTTACCATCGACCGATTGGCCGATCTTCTTTATATGAGCCGGGCCACCTTGAACCGGAAAATCCGCGCCCTGACCGGTGAATCGGCCAACCGTTATATCCAGGTCTACCGGTTGAAACGGGGCGCCCAGTTGTTGAAGAGTAATTTCGGCAATGTAACCCAGGTCGCGTTTGAAGTGGGTTTTTCCAGCACCCCCTATTTTGCCAAATGTTTCAAGGAGATTTTTCACCAACCCCCCCAGGTTTACCAGGCCACTTCTGCCTCCGGCGGGCAGGGGGCTCTTTTGTAAAACCGCCCCCTGCACCCCCACAAAACTTTTATTTAATAATTAAGCCCCCCCTGGTATCGATAGACCTTTTGATTCGATTTTTATCGATTTTGATTCGATTGCTATTTCTTTATTTTTATAAATCCTTTATTATAATGGCGATCATGTGGCGACCATATGATCGTAAAATAAAAACCATAAAAAATGGAGGTATTAAAATGACTGACGTTACAATTACGAACAATTGTCAATTAGCAACATGGGAAGTTCTTGAAAAAAGCGGATATAGCGCACCTATTGATCCTGGTGGTAATTTGACTGTACCCCAGGCGGATCTGACTGACCCAAATAGTCTTCCCATCCAACTGGTAAGCGGTGACGCCAACGGCACATATAACTACACTATCGGAACCGCTGCTCCGGTTGCGTTTACACCTACAAATAGTCAATACACTATTCCGCTTCCCACCGTACCGGCGGACTTTTCGATGAGCACGGCAGGCCCCATCAATGTCTCTATCGGTGACGGGCAGGGTGAGTTCTAACGGCGCGGTCCCGCGGTGGCCAGGGGGAGAATGGGAAGGAAGCTTAGCAAAGGGAACCCGGAATAAAAATGGCGGACGTGATCAACATCATAATCATAAACCGGCTGGTCAAGGAGAAACGGTATCTCAATATCTATCACCACAGTACCGGCAATTCATATTTGATAAGTGATAAAAAGGAAGTCAATGTTCCACTAAAAATAAAAAAAGACTATCTCACCATCTCCGTCACCGGCGAACCGGGTCATATGTGGAACGGCTGCCGGGTCAACCTGCCGTCATGGCTGGATTTCGATTTCCTGGCCACCGATGCCGTCAACCTGAATCACCGCGGCGGTGGAGAACGCACCCTCATCACTATTCCACCGGGGCTGCCCAATTGGCAGTTGAAAATCACCCGGCAAAAAGATTCCCTCCCCTGCCATATGGAGGAATTGAAAGAAAATTCCACCCATCAAATTATAATCAGCGACGACGATGATTAGAAATAACAAGGAGGCATATTCATGGAAGCGATAATCACTGAAATCAAAGCGAGGGGAAACCTTCTCCTCAATTTAAATAATCGGCTGATCCCCCCGGACGCGCCCATCTGGCAGAAGGACGTTGACAAAGCCGTGGACGGGACAGAGGCCGCCATGTTTCCCGCGGCCTTTCCCCTGGATAACCTGGACGCCGCCGGCCTGGATGTAACCGTGCTATTCCCGGGAGGGGAAACCGGGGGAGATTATACCCTGGGCCTTTTATATAACAACGATATTGTCCTGTTCAGCGGCAAAGCACAGCCGGGCAGAAGTAAGTCACAGCCGGACGATAAACCGGGGAATGCGGAATCCGGTGAACAAAATACCTGCTGCTTTACCCTGGCGTCACAGCACCGGCCGCGGGGATTTTTCAGGGTTCAGGGTATAAAATTGAGCTGGCGCCTGGTCAATGAGAACACCGGGGAAACCCTGGAACTGCCCCCCCTCCGGTTTGAGTTTTACTGGCTCTACTCGGACAGCATTGATTTATTTTGGCGGGGTGTACCCGTGGAATGGCTGCGGGACTTTACCTATCACCTGGAAGGGGAAGGCCTACCGAACCACGACCATGACGGTCCAACCTGTCATGCGCCCGAAAAAATCATGGCCAGTGTGGTAACATGGCTTTTCAACCGGACGCCGCCCCTTTACGATATTGCTCACGGCAGTCCCCATTTTACCCGGGTCTGTGGGAGATTGGAATTTAGTCTCTTCCTGGCCCAGTATTTGTTCGCCATCAATGATTCCGATGACTGTTGTAACTGTTACGACATGGCCAACATTGTCCAGGCATTTCTCCACTTACTCGGCATCAAGGATGTGGCCTATGCTTTCATGTCCCCCTTCGGATATTTGAAAAAAACGCAGCTCATCGGCAGGGGTGAATGTAACAATCCTATTTACGATAGTGGGGAAAGTGGACCGTTGGTGGACGAGTGTGCCGAGGCCAGGAAACCTTTTAGTAATCATGCCTTTTGCATTACCTCGGGCGGCGGCAAGGTATTGGATGCCTGCACCGGTCCCCACACCGGCGTGGAAGTCAAAAACCAATACCTTGAAAATGCCATCGATCCCGTGCATTTTGAAGTCCCCGGCTATAGAGCCGGGACCGTTGAGAACATACAGGAAGGTAAAGGTGTGGTTATAATCGATCTGACGGTGGCCCCGAAAAAGCTCACGGTACTTCCCTTCACCAAAGCTTTCATGAAAGAATTGCGCATATCCGTCAACCGTTTTTCAAAGAGACGCAATAAATACGTGGTGTTTTCCTGGCCCGACCCGTTTCATTGTCCCGCGCTGTCGGATCAACACCTGTCACTTTTTTATACCGGCCTCATCCATGGACAGGGTGAGGTGATCAAAACATGGAAGCTTAAACAAGAAGACAATGGAAAGAGTATTATAATAAATGTCCATATCTTCAGCGGGTCTAAAACCTCCGCTTTGTACCGGTTCATCGAGTTGGGTTCAGCCGGTTCAGCCGCGGAGCTTCGGTATGGAAAGGGAGATCCCGGGTTGGGGCACTATTCGGCCCAATCCATTGCGCCGGGTATTAACCGGCGGTATTTCTGGGTGTATTATAATATGATCGTGGATATCGTGAACCACAACAGCGACGCCGAAGTGGACGCCGTGAACAAATGGTACCGGCAGCAGGCAAAAGCCCATCTCAAAAAGAGAATCGATGCGGACCTTCCATCCGTGGACCATATCCTGTGCGACAATCTTGCCCCAAAAGTTGGGGAAACCGTAACTGTATCCATGAACCTCCTTCCCAATATCAGTCATGATTTTATCATTAAAGGCCAGGGGTTAAGGCTTCAGGAAGAGGAACCGGGCAAATTGGTATTCCGGGCTCGCAGGAAGGGGGCCGTGAAATTGGGGATCCTGGCAGTGGATAAAAACACGTTGTTGATGAAAACCAAAGAGTTCGACCTCAAGGTACAATAAAAGATATGCCCACGAATTACACGAATTACCACGAATAAAGGTTTACGTAGGGGTGCGCCTCCGTGCTCGCCCTTTTTTTTCCTGTTTTGGTCATTTATTTTGGTTCTTTCTCAGATTGAGTGGGTAAATCCAATTTTGTATAGTCTGATTTTTATCCATTGAATCCTTATACCACACCTTCCAGCATATACATTAAGCCTGCCTCTCTATATTTTATGCCTGAAAGAGCCTATATCGATCCTTTGAGGGTTGAAATCAATCCCTAAAGGTATGATATCATCCCTTTTTGCTATTATCTCAACCCTTCGGGGACCGATATCAATCCCTAAAGGTATGATATCACCCCCTTTTACTATTATCTCACAGCTTCGGGGCTCGATATCATCCCTTATGAGGGTAAGAATCAATCCTTCCGGGGGGTGATATCGATCCTCAAAGGTTTGATATCAAAGCCTCAGGCATTGAGTTCACCCCTTTTAGGCATGATCTCAATCCCTATGGGGATTAGATACACCCCCCCTAAGGGGAGGCATCAGACCTTTAGGGTTTGATATCAGTGCTTCAGGGATCGGTATCACCTCTTAAAGGGTTGAAATAATAGTAAAAAGGGGTGATACTGGCCCTTAAGGGATTAAATCCATATCGTTGTGGATTGGTATGGATTCTCGATGCATCGATGCACCACCCATAAAAGACGTTACCCATACAAAGTGAGAAAGAACCCATTATTTTTATAATTAAAACAATGACGCACCTTTGCCTGGGATTGAATACTACTTTACATCATTGGATCATTTTGATATACTTTCAAATCATCCTATTTTAGCGTCTGGAGGCTGAATGTGAAAATATGCTGTTACATCCTTAAGGTATACAAAAAAATCCATAATTCAAAATAAGGAGAATTATCCATGAAAAAACAAAACAAAAAAAGATTAACAATTTCCAAAATTACAATTAGTAACCTTAACACAGAAGAATTGGACAGGATTAATGGCGGAACTCTTACCACCACGATCACTACTTCGGGTTATTATTGCGACAGCAGGCCATGGGATTCCGAATGCGTATGTAAAATACCACCCTCCAATGAGTGTGTGCCGACCCGTTAATATTTTGAGCTAAAACATACCCACCGGTTAAACGATCATTTTATCCGGTGGGTTTATCATACTATCTGTATCTACGCTGGCTACGTTAAATTAGATTCACCCCAAAAAGGGTGAAGGACAAAGGCAAGCAAAATGTCCGAACCTTGATGAGTAGGATGATAGGATAATCAGGATGTTTGTCTGTTACAACTGATATGGTCGGTATTCTTTCAATTCGTGGAAATTCGTATTATTCGTGGGCTCGTTTTTCTCTTGGCGTCCCTTTGCGTTCTTCGCGGCTAATTTTTTTTCCGCAGGATTTTCTTCCCTGATTTGTTATAATAATAACGTGACCGAAGAACAATTTGAATATTCCGATGACGATATCGTTCGCTCAGTCCGGGAAGGATACACCCGGAACTTTGAAATACTCATAGACCGCTACAAAAAAAAGATCGTCAACTTTATCCATAAAATGATCTCCGACTACGACGAAGCCCAAAGCCTCGCCCAGGATACTTTTATAAAAGTCTATCAATCCATCCCCAAATACCAATCCATGGACAACTTCCAATCCTTTATCTTCACCGTTGCCAAAAATATAACCCTCAACTACATCAAAAAACAAAAACGCATCCAATTCTTCTCCTCATTCCTATCCCCAGCCGAAGAAAACAAACACTTCCAAACGAAAGATACTCAGCATGCACTCATGGAAAAAAAACAGCAAGAAGAAATCATCTCGACCGCTATAAAAAACCTCAACGAAAACCAACGCCTCGCGCTGATCCTCAAAGTCTACCTCGATTTTTCCTACCAGAAAATCGAAGAAATAACCGGCTGGTCCATTCCTAAAATAGAAACGCTCATTTCCAGGGCCAAAACCAATCTAAAAACCCAGGTAAATATTATGACAAACTCCAATCCCAAAGAAAAAATGCAAGAAAAACCATCAAAGAATGTTTTAAAAAGGAGGGTAGCATGAACACACAATGCAAAGAAATAACTCCGTACTTAAATCGGTATCAGGACGGCGAAGTCGATGAAGACCTCCGCCAAAAAATCCAAACACATCTGGCCCAATGCCCGGACTGTACACTGGAACTGCAACTACTGGACCAGGTAACCACCGTGGTGAAAAACCTGTCCGAAATAGAACCACAGCTCAACTTTACCGCCCAGGTGATGTCCCAAATAAAAGAAAAAGAACAACCCCGCTGGTTCGCATTGCCCTCGCTGCCATCCCTGGCCTATTCCATCGTGTTTATCGTCTTCTGCATCCTGGGACTCCTGCTCAATCCCCAAATGAAAACCCCCAAAATCGAGGCGGTTCCCGTTGTAAACGCCGCGGATTACGCAGATTACCCGACCCTCCTGGCAGAATCCCAACAACTCAATTTAATCGAGATACAAGATAAAACCATTGAAATGGTGTATAATGGGGAGCATAAATAGGATGACTGCTATGAATGATAAATGCAAATGGTTGAAACTGGTTTTGGCCGCGTCACTGGCCCTTAACCTGGCCTTTACCGCACCCTACGTCTATAACAAATTATTTGCCAAACAACAAAAGCCCCTAAAAGTAAAGGAGTTAAAATTAAAAGAAGGCCTGGCCCTGCGGTCCGAGCAAAAAAAACAGCTCGATGCCATCATAAAAAACTTCAGGCTAAACATGATGAAATATAAGCGGGATATCCTGGAAAAACGGATGGCCATTATCGATGAATTAGGAGACCCTGATTTTGACCCGGAAATCATCACTACCCGCACCAATGAACTCAATAAATTGGAAAACGATCTGAACCTGCTCTTCGTAGATAACCTGGTCCAGATCAACGCCCTGCTGGAACCCCAACAACGACTCAATTTCCTCTATCGATTAAGCAGGAATTGGTTTTTTATCGATAAAAAAAAATGAAGAAGATTTGCCTTCGGCGACCAGACCCCTTTTTGAAAAAAGGGGCCTGGACCACCCAAAACTTTTATTAGGAGCAAACATGAAGAAACAATTACAATATATTAGATGCCTCTCAGTAGCCCTGGCTCTTTTCGCCGCTTTAAACGCTTACCCCGCGGTCACCGCCAACGCCACCGCTGCCGCTGTACTCCTGGAACAAAACGATGCACCCTTCTTGGCTCCTCTACCACCTTTCATGGTGGAAGGATATAACCTCTACGACGCCCGCTTTATCCTGGACGCCCAAGAAGATCTCGGTCTGACAAAAGAACAAACAGAAAAAATCGAAAACCTGATGCTGGAAAATGAAGCCACCATTATCCGGGACAGCGCGGAAATAAAAATCCAGGAACTGCGCTTCGCCTCCTTCCTCAAATCACAATCCGACGAAATTGACCGAAAACAAGTAGAAAAATACATCCGTGAAATCAGTCAACAGAAAATCATCATGGTCGTCCACCAAATAAACTACCTACTGGATGTAAAACAAGTCCTAACCCCCGCCCAATTACGCAAATTAGCGGAAATATGGGCAAAAAATGCTCCCCACAAAAACAGACCAGGGGGAAAAAAACAACCGACAAATTTTACCCAGGGAGGAAATAATTTTTTAAAATTTCCCCTATATACGGCAGTGCATGTATTCACACTGTAATGTGTTGTTTAGCGTTCATTTTACCCCTTTTTTTAGGTTGACAAAAAGCCAATATTACGCTAAAATATAGGCATGAAAGAGTGTGAATCAAGTAGCTGGTTTATAATCAGCACTAAGCCAAAGCAAGAATTTGTGGCCGAGAGAAGCCTCAAGTCACTAGGGGCCACGGTATATCTGCCTCTTTACCAGAAGAGAGTCAAAAAAAACAAAGAGAAGCAGTCCATTATATCACCCCTTTTCAGTGGCTATCTATTTGCCAAATTCTCTGTCTTAGAGTTGTATCATAAGGTGCGTTACACCCGCGGCGTCAAATCAGTACTTGGAAACAATGAAGGCCTCTGGACTATCAACAACAAACGAATCGAAGACATCAGGTTAAGAGAAAACAACGAAGGCATCGTCACCCTCACCAAACGGGAAGAACAATTCAAAAGCGGCGACAGGATCATGATCGATGAAGGCGATTTTGACGGCTGGGAAGGAATCTTCTACGAAGAACTCCCGGATAACGAAAGAGCCGTCATCATGCTCACCAACGTCAGTTACACCAGTAAATTGATCGTCCTGAAAAAGTACCTGAGACGCAAGTAAAAAAACAGCGGGCATTTAAAAAAAGGAGCGTCGGTTTCAATTTGATTTTTATGGGAATTTCACCGGCGTATCTGTGCGCCTGCACGCAGAGAAAAAGCAAATGCCGGCCAGGCAAGGCTCAAAAAAAGGGAGTAGTCTAACCATTCCAGTTAATCTGTCAACTCTTCAACTTTCTTTTCAGAAATCCGCGCATAAGACTTTTCTATTCTTCACAAATGCGCTATAATAGCATCCTGTGTTATTATGTTACGCGAATCAAAATTACAAGTTTACCTTGCTGAACCCAAAGGGCGGAAGCCTACCCACCTTAAGATAAGGAGGATATATGGAGAAACAAAACGTGAACAATTTCAGTGAAGAGATCGATTTAATTCAATTGGTAAAAGTACTGGTCAAAAGAAAATGGGTACTTATCGGGGGAACATTGGCCATCACACTGGCGGCCCTGGTCATTTGCTTCCTGCTTCCCAGGAGTTATCAAAGCAATGGTTTTTTCAGGCTGTCCAGCGGCGTCGATGTCGATTTGGAAGAGTTGAAGAAAATCCAGGACAAAATCAGGGAAGATTTCCAGGAGAAACTATTGGACAACCTGACGCTGCAAAACACCATGCTGTTGAATGAAACACTTGAAGACACCGGCTTGATGATGAAAACCGTCTCAATCCCGGATTATAAAAAATATCTCTCCCAATTTACCAATCCATCCCAATTGATGCACTTTATGGACGAAAAGAAAAAAAACGGGGATAAGAGCATAAAAGCCCTTAAGAGTATTTTCCGGGCATCCGAAGATATCGAGCAATTAATCGAGCCGGTCTATGCCTTTTCTAAAAAAGATCTGAAAGAATTAACCCAGAACCCGAAAGATACCAAAAATTTTGTCCTGGGAGTACAGTTGACGGCTGAAGGGGACTCCCCGGAAAATGCACAGGCTTTTACCAAATTGATCGGAGAGTTTATAAAAGATTGCATCCTCTATGGGAAGTTGGATGACTACATCAGTACCCAATGGAATAAAAGCCAAACGGAATTTAAAAAGTTCGAGAATTTCATCATTAAAGATGAATTCGAACTGGAACTACTAAAACTTAAACGCGCCCACATCGAGCAGTTATTAAAAACATACCCGGGAGCAAAAGAAATGGTCAGCCGCGAATTATATTCTCTTGAAAACAATGGCCACCGGTACCTGTCCCCGGTGGCCCAGTTGGTGGGAATCGAATCCCATATCGCGGATATCAAAGAAAATCTTGCCCAGAACCTGAGAAATAAAAAATCCCTGGAACTCAAACTGGATTTCTTTTCCAAAGCAAAGGATATGGTAACTACCGAAAAATTTGGCAGGCCGCTCCTAGACCAATTGGAAAAATTGAAAAATTCTATTTTAAGCGAAAAAGAACTCCCTGGCGATGTTGTTCAACAGGTTAAAAATGAGTTGGGCATCGATCTTGATAAGTTTATGAATTTGAATGAGGAGATGCAGTTCATTTCCGGTCCCACCCTGTCCCATACCCCGGTTAAACCAAAAACATCACTTATTACAGCCATTAGCTTTGTCCTGGGGTTTGTACTATGCGTGTTCCTGGTGTTTGTCCTGGATTGGTGGGGCGCTAATAAGCAAAAAATTGTAAATAAAACAGATGAAAAAAATGAAAATAAATATCCCACAGAATACACAGAATAAACTGAAAGCACTTTCTTTTTTCTGTGTTTTCTGTGTGTTCCGGTTATGCCGGGTGTAAAACCCTGCCAATCTATCCAATTGTGAGGTATTGGAAATGTTAATTGGTCATATGACATTTAGTCGCGCAATGGCGTGTGCGGGTGACCAAGC
>JAUPLE010000595.1 GCA_030837085.1 Acidobacteriota bacterium
CTTCATGCCAGCGGGTTGCCACTTTATCCTTGACGGCCAGGTTGAGATTAAAACCTTTCTCATCCAGCAAGCGCTCCAGGTCCCGGACCCGAAGCGCCGCATTCCGGGCCGTGCGGGCCAGCAACTCCACCGTCAACGTATGCCGGCCGCAGCGCCCCACCAACCGGTTAACCACGTCATCATCTCTCTCCACGTCATAAAACCGGTAAAACAGGTCCCGGCACAGTTCCGCGCTTAAAAATTCCAGCCTCCAGCCTGCGAACCCCGGGACCTCGGCCCGCGAATTGGCAATCACTTTCACCCTTTCCGGCAGGCAGGTCAAATCCATCAACCGATTATCGCCGGGGTTGTCGATGTTGTCAAATACCAGCAGCGCAGGCGCATCCATTCGCTGGAGAAATCCCATTATACTATTATAGCGTTCCTCAAGAACGCCGGAATCCCCCAACGCCAGCAGGGGCGAATCCCAGGTAAAGGCCCCGGCCAGGGTTTCCGGGAGTGAAGAGGTCCAATCGAACCAACCGGCATAGGCGTATTCGTGGTAATGGTCCATGAAAAAAGACTTACACACTTCGGTTTTGCCGATGCCGCCCAGGCCGTTCACCAGCAGCACCCGCCGGGAATCGGCCAGCCTGCGGCCCAGTTCCTGTAATTCCTCCTGCCTGCCGATCAAATCGATTTGCCGGTAAGGCAAGCGGGTGAATAACACCGTATCGTATTGGCCCTGCCCCGAAGGTTCGACTTTACCCTTTGGTTCTTTTCCATCAAGGGAAAAAGGGGCGCCGTCTTTTGCACACCGGAGGTATGCCGCAATTTTCCCCGTGAATTCAACCAGCTTCTTATCGATTTCTACCTCATTGCCATCCGCCAGGGCCCGGCCGTCAGCGGGAAACCCCTGGATACCTTTTAACCAGGTTACCAGGTCCCAGGCATAAGGTTTCACGAACAGCGGCACGACGCCTAATTCGCCGCTTTCCCGGCGCTTAAGAATACGGGGGATTTCTTCATTTTCGATAAACTCCGAAACCAGGAAATCTTTGCTAATCAACAGGATAGCCAGGTGGGCTTGATTTATTGCCGCATCGATATCCGGGAACCAATCGCGGCCCAGGGTAATATCCCGGTCATGCCATAATTTACAAAACCCTTCATTTTCCAGTACCTGTAAATGTGAAACCAGCAGGTCTTTCCACTGCGCATCCTTATGACTGTAACTGATAAAGATATTTTTCATATACAACCCCGTGGCGTCTGCCTCATGCCTCATGCGTCATTACGCAAAATAAATATATACCATGTCGGCGGCGAAATAGCAAGAGCGAAAAAGTTGCCCGCGAAACACACGAAACACACGAAAAGAAAAAACATTCGTCACTTGTCCACAGATTACACTGATTTACACAGATTATTATTTCTTGTAGGGGCGCGCCACCGTGTGCGCCCTTCCCCCCGTGTCTGCCCTTTCCCCATGTGCGCTCTTACCCTGAGTATTATAAACTGCCCGCCGTTCCACTGTAACTTCCTCCTTTATCTATCCACGCCGTAACAGCAGAATTGTCAGCAGCGACATCTCCCACTTCATAATTCGTGTCCGGTAAGAAACAATCATTTTCTTTTCCCGCATAATCCATCACTTTAACGCCATTCTTTAATTCCACGTAAAATAATCGGTTCAAATAAAAACCGTCATACATGGTTTTATCCATATAGCCAACCGTTCCCCGGGTGATAATATAAAACCCGCCGGGGGAAATAACAGTAGTACCTTGATAATCCCCGGTGACACCGATCCTTACGACAATATCGCCCGCCCCTTTCCGGTGCACGATGATATCCCAGGTTTTTATGTCGATGGGTTGGTTGGATGCATTGTATAACTCAATATATTCATTATTAAAACTACCCGCCGGGTTAGCGGCGATTTCCGATATAACTATCCCGGTCCCGCCGCCGCCGCCACTACCCCCACCACCGCTGGCCGGTTTAAAAGTATAAACCTTTGAATATGCCGGTCCATTGCAGTCTTTATCCGTGGAGGACACATTGAAATAATAGTCCGTTCCGGCTTCCAGGTTTGCCAGGACAAGCGAATGTTGAGTCACATAATTCACATCATGCGCCACAAGGTTCAGGCTGCCGCAGCTTTTCCCATAATAAACCAGGCTGGTGGCGGGTTCATCGGTGATCCAATCGATAGTCGCTTCCGCTGTACCGGCCTTAAACGTAACATTCGAAATAACCGGGGCCGTCGTATCGCCGGTGGGTCCCGGCACGTCATTTTTCCAGGTATAGCCCACATACTCCGGGTGATCGATGAAAGGATTGCGATTCCCCTGTTTTTCAAATATGCGGTCGTTGCGTCGGCGTTCCCAGTCATCTACCGGGTCCTGGACATGCCATTTCAGCAGCGTGGAAAGATTTCCATGCAAAGGCATCGTTCCATTATCCACCATGTCGTTCAATTCCAGGTCCGGTTCATTGCTTCCCGGTTCACCCTCATAACGAACCGCCATGTAAAACATAATCCGGGCCACATCCCCTTTTACCGCGTCCCGCGGTTCCCAGGAATCGTCATCGACGCGGCATCCAGTGGGGCCGTCCGGGTCAGTGTACAAATCCCCGCCGTTATCGAATTCCAGGTTCCCCCGTTTGCTGTTCACCGTCACATCTTCGGGCCGCAAATGATGGGCATCCGTGCCCGGTCCTTTATCAATACCGAACTGGCCGTGCGATTTAGCCCACGTATGCTCACGGTTCCATTGGGAAGGCCCACCGCCGTTGGCAAATTTAGATTTCGACCACCCGGAATAAAGTAAAATAACATTCCCCGGGTTATTGGGATCTTCATCCGTATACTTCAGTATATCCCAGACTTCACCGTACTCATACTTTTTATTATCCTTGATGATATCGTGCAGCGCGGCCTTTAACTCCAGCCCAACCAATCCCTTGGCCCTGTCATAATATCCCGACGGAATATCCGCTCCCAGGGAAAGGTAGAAAAATACCACCACTAAACCAATTATACTTAAAACGTAACGCCTGAGTTTCTCTCTCATATTATATTCCTCCTTTTTTGAATGATACAATCATAATGTAATCGGGGAAAAAAATCAATGGAAAAAACGTGTGTGTCCCTTTTTCCTTGCCAATGCCGGGGAGGGATATTTGCTTTATTCCGGCGACCTGGCCGCCGGCGCCGGGTCGGTTTCCCACAATGATTGTTAACAAAGGCTAAAGTAAGTAGCTGTAATTTTTCACGCCGGTTATTGACAAATACCGCAGGCTGTAGTAGAATTTTACCTTAGATGTAAATAAGAGGTTCGAAATTGTAATTCCCGGACCTGGGTCCCCAGAGCCCGGTATTATATGGTTTCTGCCATTATTTACTAAAAATTTGCTCAAGGAGGAAATAATGGCCAGAGGCAAGGTCAAATGGTTTAATGCCAAGAAAGGTTATGGCTTTATCTCCACTACTGAAGGAAAAGATGTCTTCGTCCACTACAACGAAATCAAAAGCGAAGGTTTTAAAACCTTAGATGAAGGACAGGAAGTCGAATTCGAGATAAACTCAGGCCCCAAAGGCGATCATGCTGTTAACGTAAAAAAAGTCTAATCATCCCCATCGTCAATCGTTAATCCATAAGGGTTTATACTTTCCGCGGGAAACCGGCGGGAATTATAAACCCTTCTTTATCTCAGACACCCCCCCCACAGACCTCCCCCGCAACCTTTTACGTTTAGTCCGAAACCCTCATAAAGGGAAGATGGAATATTTTTTTAAAAAAAGATTGCTTTTCTCTACGAAAATTTATAAAATCATATCTTCAATCAGAACGCAAATATGCGCTTACGCGGATATATAATATGAACTTTGACGAAAAAATGGGCAGCAAAGCACAAATATGGGCAGTAGGCGGCGGTAAAGGCGGAACCGGTAAGACCTTCCTGGTAAGCCGATTGGCTATTACCCTGGCGGCGCAACATAAAAAAGTAATCGTTGTGGATACGGATTTCGGCGGCGCCAATATCCATTCTTTCTTCGGCATCAAACAAGCGCCGAAAACGATTAATCATTTCTTCGAAAAAAAAGAACCCCTGGAAAACTTACTCATAGAAACCGGCATCGAAAACCTCCAGGTTATCGTCGGCGACTACCGTTCCATTAGTTCAGGCAGTTTGAATGTTGCCTTGAAATCCAGGCTTTTCCGGCATATCAGGAATTTAGACGCGGATTACATCATCCTGGACCTGGGCGGCGGAACCGGGAACGATACCATCGATGCACTGCTGCTGGCAGACCGAATGATCGTGGTGGCGGTCCCGGAAATAACTTCCGTTGAAAACCTGTACCAGTTTATCAAGAGTACCTTTTTCAGGAAATTGAAAACGGTGCTGGGAGAACATGGTTTAAGAGATACGGTAAAGGATATCTGGACCGACAGGAAAAAATACGGCATTAAAAACGTTTCTGAAATGCTTCAATATATCAAGAACAACAATGCCCCTATCAACGCCATCCTGGACCGGGAATTGGCTGATTTTGCCTTTTACGTGGTTTTGAACAAGGTACGAAATTCCATGGAAATCAAAGAAGGTTTCTCTATCCGCAGCATTTGTATCAAACATTTCGGCGTTGACACCCGCTTTGTAGGATATATCGAATATGATATTCAATTCTGGAAGAATTTAAGCCTGATCCGCGATCTCTCAAAAATGCACATTTCGCAAAGTCTTAAAAAGGATGTATTGTTTATCGCCGAAAACATCATAAACGGCGACCAAATGAGGATGACTGGCATTAAAAATGGCTGAAACAAACGACATTAATAATAATACCGAGTACAAGAAATACTACGATGTTTTGGAGATCAATCCTGACGCCTCTTTTCAGGAGGTTAAGAACGCTTATTGGCACCTGAAAAAGTTGTACGCTTCAGA
>JAUPLE010000596.1 GCA_030837085.1 Acidobacteriota bacterium
AGAAAGGGAGAAACGCTGGTTGAAAACCCTGGAAGGAAAACCGCAAATCATCATCGATGCGAAATATGCGGATGTGTTCTTAAAAAATATACCAAAGGTCTCAACCGAAGCGGAAAAAACAGGAAACCTGCCGGCTGAAAAAGAAATTCAACTTTGACAGCGGCGACTACGGCAAGTACCGCGAGCCAGGGGGCTTTTTTGAAAAATTCTAATAGGCCCCCCGCGCCGCGGGGTCTTGAAATTTACTCCATGATGTTTTATCATTATCTCTTAAAAAATACTTCAAATACAAATGGAGCTAAACATGGAGCAAATAGAAATCGGTATCATCGGCGGCAGCGGCTTTTACCACATGAAAGGGATCGAGGATTCTCATCCCCTGGAATTGGAAACCCCCTTTGGGAAACCATCGGAGAAATTACTCCTGGGTAAAATCCAGGGAAAATCCATTGCTTTTTTGTCCAGGCATGGCATCGGGCACCGGTTTAATCCCTCGGAAGTAAACTACAGGGCCAATCTCTTTGCCCTGAAAAAACTGGGCGTACAAAAACTATTTTCCGTGTCGGCCGTAGGGTCTTTGAAAGAAGAACTAAAACCCATGGACCTGGTCATATGGGACCAGTTTTTCGACAACACCTTTAAGCGGGCCAAGACCTATTTTGAAGATGGGCTAGTGGTTCACGTATCCATGGCCGAGCCCACCTGCCCCTGCCTGACCCAGTTTGCCTATGAACAGGCAAAGAAAGTCGGCCTCAACGTCCATAAAGGCGGTGCTTTGTTTAACATGGAAGGCCCGCAATTCTCTTCCAAAGCCGAATCCAATATTTATAGGAAACTCGGTTTATCCATCATCGGGATGACCCAGGCCATCGAGGCAAAACTGGCGCGGGAACTGGAAATGTGTTTTATCCCCCTCTCCTTTGTCACCGACTACGACTGCTGGCACGAAGAAGCAGAACACGTGTCCGTGGAAATGGTCATCCAGTACCTCAATAAAAACACTGAAAACGCCGCGAATCTTGTCCAGGCAATCGTGGGCAACATCGATAAAGTAAAGCCCGACTGCCAGTGCGGCAGTGCTTTGCAGAATGCTGTCATCACCCATCACGAATCCATTCCTGGGACGGCCTACAAACGCCTGGAACCGATAATTGGGAAATATATCAAACGATAATGGCAATGAAATTTAAAGACCGTGTTGATTCGCCCGACGATAAAATCGAAAAGTTTATCATGACGATCGATGCGAAAATCGAAACCCTGAAAACCCAATTCAATCTCTATTTTACCGGGGAACTGCGGATTCCCCCCGAGTCGGACCGGGAAGATTTAGAAAAAATGGTCAGGGATATCTTATTCTCCCCCCATAAATCTCCCAAGTCGAAACTCTTAATACAAAACCTGGCTTCAAAATTTTCCCTGTACAATAATATGTGGAAAAAACGGCTCAATGAACTCGAATCCGGGGTGGCCACTTTGACCAGGAAAAAACCAATGTATGATGAAAAGGAAGAGCCCGAAGAAAAGGAAGAACCCACACCGGTTGAAATACCGGAAGAAACCGTCGATATCAGTCTGAATAGGGAAGACTCCTTTGATAAATTCTATGACAAATACACCCATTTAATAAAAAAAGACGTCGGCGATGAAACACAAAAAGAGAAAATCATCAACTCATTAAAAGCCAAATTGATCGGCCAAAATTTGATCGATGCCCGGGTTAGCCTGGCGATAGACAAAGGCAAACTCAAACTCAGAATAAAAAAATAAACCGCCAGTGAAGATAAAAGGTTGACTAATTGAAGCTATAAAGGTACAATAATACGGTGAGAAAAGTTCCGGTCATTTTAAGCGTTTTAATATGGGCAATTTTTTCAATGTCTCTTCTTATGGAAGCCGATTCCCAGGCAAATATTACCGGCTTCCGGTTAGCCAATGGACTAAGAGTCATTCTAGCCCCGGTCGATAATATCGAAGCCGCCTGTGTGATGTTGTATCATTTAACAGGGGCCAGGGATGATCCCCCTGACTTAAAAGGCGCTTCCTATTTATACCAGACCCTTATGCTGGGCGGAACCCAGAACCTCGACCCGTTGGACCGCATCATGTTCATCAAAAAATACGGCGGCTCCAGTAATGGCATTGTCGATTACGATAATTCCATCTTCTGCCAGTTAGTACCCGATTCCGAAGTAAATAATGCCATATGGCTCGAAAGCGAAAGAATCAGTTCCCTGCGCCTTGAAGATCACAACATCGACGTACTGAAAGATAATATATATAAACGCTATTCCCGTTTAAACAGTTCCAACGTTCATTTTAGGGCCATGAGCTGGATTAAATCCCTGGTTTTTGAAGGAACCGTATATCAAACTCCCATATACGGCAACCTGGAACAGCTTATGAGCTTTAATAATCAAAGAATAAAAAAAATCTATGAAAATTTCAACGATCTCTCCGATATTATCATGGTGGTTGCCGGTAAATTCTCTGTGGCGGAAGTAAAGGAAACCATCAACAAACATTTCGCCGGACTCCCGGGACAACGAAAAAACCAGAAAAGGAATTACCAGCAAATAGAACCCAGGAAAGAATATATTTATAGAAATTGGACGGAAGATCCAGTGGAACAATCCTTTGTCATTTGCGGCATCAGGGGACCCGCGAAATTAAATCCTGATCACCTCTGTTTCGATTTAATCCGCTATTACCTGCTGGATAAACGGATTTCAAAGTTAGAACGCCTGTTCAATCAAAGAACCGATCTGGATGTCAATCTTAGTTACGAATATACCGACTATATCGAAGCCAATGCCCTGGTGATTAAGATAACGGCAATCCGCAGACTGGACCTGGAAAAGGCAAAATATATCCTGGCTAACCTGTTAAACAGTCTTACCACCGGATCTATATCCGCGGATGAAGTAAAAATGGTCAAAACCTTAATGGAAATAGAGTTCAAAAAGAAACTAATGGATCTGCAAATGTGGGGATTACTATTGGCAGAGAGTTACCACCTTTCGGGAAGCGTCGATTTGACCGGCACATACCTTAATGCGCTCCGCAAAATCACCCCCTTCGATGTCACCCGGACAGCCAAGAAGTATTTCAAGAAAGAAAACCAGGTAATATTAAATGTCTACGGTCAAAAGTAGAGTTCGCAGGATGAATATAAGAATAGGTAAGAGTAAAAAATGGGTCGCCGCTGTTCTTTTTACTGCGGCCCTCCACTCCATGAGTGGGGCCGCGGATACTACTGCGCCGAAACAGTCCTTTACCACGCCCAAAGGATTAAAAGTAACCACCCTAAACAACCCGGTTATGGATTTTGTCCATGCCGAACTCTTAATATTCCATAACGGGAAATTCAATAACCCGGCCATCCCCACGCTAACCTTGCTCAACCTTTTCGATCGCAATGTAAACCAATCCGGCTCCTACCTGCTGGACATCCTGGAACGATTAGGAAATGATTTCGAGGTGGAACAGACAGCCGATTACCTATCGCTTAAGGTTAATTTCTTGCCCGAAAAATTTCAACAGTTCGCCCGCTTCCTGAAAGGATTATACAGTTATACTCCTTTTTTAAATATCAAGATCAACCCGGAATCTTACACCTTTCGGAAACGAGAACACGACGCCTTACAAAAAATCGAAGAAAGTGTTGCCAATTATTGGCGGTATTTTTTCAGGAGAGAGAATTGGAAACGCGAAATCGCTTATCAAATCGCTTATAGTAAGTTGTTCCCCGGCAGTTCATTAGGTAATACCCTGATTACGGCAGAGGCTTTAAAAGAGGCGACGCTGCCTGATGTCCGCGCTTTTTATCAACGCGCGTTCAGGTTACCCAATTCACTTTTGGTTCTCAAGGGGAATATCGATTCTCAAATTGCCCGGGCATATCTCAACAGCGAATTTTCCTTTTTTAAAGAACAGGTCCCGGAGGTCGCGATCGAGGAGAAATTGAATATTACCGATAAACGGGAGATCATTGTATTTAATATCAACAATGCCGATTCCCCGTTTATGTACTGGTTCGAGCCTATCGAACCCCTGGGCAATGAGGAGCATATCCCGCTCCTGGTTTTAAATAATATACTTTTCGGCTTTCCCGTCGGCAGGATATACCTCGGCGCCAGGGAAATGGATATGGGTAACCTGGATATTCACTCCGAAGTGACCAATCAAAAAGATGTTTCCGTCATATGTAATACCATCGAGCTAAGGTTCCGGGATATTGAAAACTTCATTCAATTGGCCGACCACGAAAGGAAAAAGCTAACGATAAAAAAAGTTGAACGAAATGAATACTTAAATACCTTAAGCTATTTTTACGGCAAAATAAAAGTGGATACCCAGTCTTTTGAAAATGATATCAACCATGAGATACTGACCTCTTTTTACTCGTTTAAAACGGAACACTTCATGAACCCGGATTCACAAGCCCAGGTGGCGCAGTTCACCCTGACCGGGCTCAATGAGCACATTGAAGATTCCAGGAGTTTTGTCGATTCTCCCAGGGGGGTGATTGTTATTATCGGCAATTATGAACTGATGAGCCGCTATCTGAAAACACTGAGACCGGTAGTGTATAATGAAAAGAGATAACCGGTCAGACGAAGCAAGATGCGGCCAACAAATTTTATCCACCCCCTGAGACCGTATAATTTCCCGGCCGCACAACACAACACCGATTCAAAAAAACCAACAATTTTATAGATTTACATTTCAATGCGCCCATGCTATCTTAAAGTTTAAGAAAAATTACTAGATGCTTTTCTCTTAATTTGAATGTTTAAAAAATGAAAATGAAAAACAATGTAGGACAGCTCACTGTTTTTTTCATACTGCTTTTATTGATACTTCATTTTCCAGTGTCGGCGGAAGATATCGGAGGTGGGTTTCATTCAAAGGATGAAAAAATAGTTTTACCGTATGTTCCTTCCCTTCCCCCTCGGATAGACGGCATATTCGATGAAGAAATATACCGGGATTTTTTTAAAATGGGGGACTTTTTCCAGGTAAGTCCTAAATATAACCAGCCGGGATCGGAAAAAACCGAGGTCTTCCTGGGCTATGATGATAAAAACATTTACCTGGCTGTCAAAGCCTACACCCGAAATCGCCAAAAAATAAGGGCTTCCATTGCCAAGCGGGATAACATCGACAGTGACGATCGCATCGAGCTTATCCTGGACACGTTTGAAACCAAACAGAGAGGGTTTGCCTTTGCCGTTAACCCGTACGGCGTCCAGATGGATGGCATTTTCGATGAAGCCGTCGATGAAGTCAATATGGATAAATCCTGGGATGGCCAATATTTTTCAGGCGGACGCATCTACGACTGGGGCTACGTCGTGGAAATGAAAATACCTTTCAAATCTCTACGCTTTCCCCGGGGGAGAAGTGTCCAGGAATGGGGTTTTAATATTACCCGGTTTATCGAGGATAACCAGGAAATTAATTTCTTGTTCTATTGGGACAGGACCGATCGGAGTTGGATGACCCAGGAAGGAAAATTGATCATCCCTGCGCCGATTAAACCCGGGCTGCACCTGGAATTGGTCCCATATATTTCCACCTTGAAAAACAAAACAGAAGATTTGAAATTGGACAGTGGATTTAGTTTTAAGTACGGGATTAGTACGGATACCACATTAGACCTTACCGTCAATCCCGACTTTTCGCATATTGAAGCAGACGCCTGGCAGATAGATATCAACCAGCGGTATGCCCTTTACTATGATGAGAAAAGACCATTTTTTCTCGAAGGCAAGGAAATCTTCAAAACGCCCCTGGAATTATTTTATTCCAGGAAAGTAGCTGTACCCCGGTATGGGACAAAGGTAACGGGTAAAATCGGTAAATCCTCTTTTGGCCTGTTTTCAGCGTATGATACGGCTTCCATTAGAAAAATAAAGTCTCATGTTAACGATTCGGATATAGATATAGAAGAAAAAGTGTTTGCCACCGTATTCAGGTACAAGTATGAGTTTAAGAAAGAAAATTACTTTGGATTATTGATTACAGATAAAAGAGGGGAGAAACGCGCATATAACAACATTATCAGTTTTGACGCCCATTTAAAACAAAAAAATTTCATCGGTGATTTTCAGGGTGTCACAGCGAAAACAGACCAGGATAACATAATTACGCAAAAGAGAGAAAAAAACACGGGACAAGCTTATTTCGGTTCCTTTTCCTATGCCGATGAACATTTTAGGGCCTCAATTCTCACCAATCATTTTTCGCCCGGGTTCGACCCCCAGTTGGGTTTTGTTGAACGAGTGGATATAAGAAAATATGGAGCCGAGCTGTCGTATGATTTTTTGCCTGAGAAACCATATTTTATACAGGGGGGGCCAAGAATCAGCTATGAATATATAACCAATTGGCAGGGGGGGATTACGGATAGGTCTCTCAAACTCAAATTCGTTTGCCGGACCTATAAAAACACAACGGTTTCCGTATTCCTACAGAAAGCTTTTGAAAGATTTAAGAACGTGGATTTCGATAAAAATACCTGGGGATTTTACGTTTTTTCAGCGCCCTCTAAGTATTTATCTTTCTGCGCCAAAGGTGCTTTTGGGGACGGCGTTCGTTACGATATGACCCCACCACACCCTGGCTACTGTAAAGCTTTCATATTCACTTCCACTATTCTTCCCACACCCAGGATTTCTCTTTTGACGGATTTGACTTCGCAATATTTTTACAAGAGCAAAGGTGAAGAATCGGAATATAAGATAAATATTCTCCGGGTTAAATTGACTTACCTGTTTAACCGGAACCTGTCGATAAGAACCATATGGGAATATAATGATTACTATAAAAAGCACTACAGCGATGTGCTCCTGGCTTATGAATATACCCCGGGCACCGTATTTTACCTGGGCTATTCCTTTGATTCGAAGAAAGAAATTTATTCGGAATCAACCCAAGAACTCTCGGAGATAAGGAATTATTATACAATATATTTCAAGTTTTCCTATTTTTTCAAAAAGTAGGACAATAGAACCCAACGTTTATCGATTAACAAATGCCTTTAAGTACCATGCCGCGGTTCTTTTAACCGCTTCATCCAGGTCCACCATGGGATGATAATTTAAAAGCCTTTGCGCTTTGGCGATGGAAAAATGATAATCAAGCCCCCCATTCCCCACCCGGTAGCGGGTAATCACCGGCCCATTCTTCTTTCTCAACAACCTGTAAATCCTTTCCGCCGCGGTTGCCACGGCAAATCCAAAACCATAGGGAATAGAAAAACGCGGCTTTTTCACGCTTAACGCTTCCGCCAATTTGTCGGTAAATTCTTTCCAGGTAATTTTTAGGCCGTCGGTAATAAAAAACGTTTCGCCTACGGCCGCTCCTGCATGACAGGCCAACCAAACGCCGTCTACCAGGTTATCGATGTAAACCGGACAGGTCAAGGACCTGCCCTTATTCACATAACAAAACTTCCCGGTATAAATCGCATCCAGGTATTTGTCGATGAAGGTATGATCATCCGGTCCATAAACATTACCGGGTCTGAGAACCACCACTTCCATTTTAGCGGTACGACTAAACCCGGCCAACCACTCTTCCGCCATCTTTTTTGTTTTAGCGTAATCATTCAGATTCTTTCCCATGGGATAGTTTTCATCGATGTCCCGGTAACCAAACCCATGAATCGCCGTGGTGCTGATGTACACCAGGCGTTTAACCCCGGCTTTTTCAGCGGCGGCGGCCATGTTGCAAATACCCTGGAAATTCGCTTTATAAAAATCCTCGTAACTCCCCCAATCTTTGGGGAAACCCGCCGCATGAATCACAATATCCACCCCCTGCACCACCTTTTCCAGGGTTTCAGGCAGGGCTACATCACCGTAAACCAGTTCAATATCAAGACCTTTGATGAAATCAAGGTTGGAAGTCTTACGCACCAGGCCCCGGACTTTTTGGCCTTCCTTTAACACGCGCCGCGTTACATGGCTGCCGATAAAGCCGTTTACCCCGGCAATTAAATATAAATCCGCGGTCATTTTCGTTACCTTACCTGTCACAAGAAAATAATAAAAAGGTCGGTCAACACACCGATACCGGCATGGATCGCAAAAACGTACCAAATCGACCGGGTCCTCAGGGCAATCACACCGAACAGGATACCAACCACGATGGAACCGAGGATTTCGCTTTCCGGTTTCCCCAGGTGAATGAGGCAGGAAGAAATCGTCTGGATCATAATGGCGGCCATATCGCCGTACTTTTCCCGCAGCCCGAATAATAGGAAGCCCCTGAAGAAAAATTCCCAGGTGGTATAGTAAAATATCACATAGGCCAATTCATACCAGATCACCAGGTCATGCCGCTGCAATAAAATCCTGGCCAACGGGTATTCGGCGCGGAGGTCCGGGAACCGTGACCCGATATAAATGAGCGGCGCAACGATAAAAGGAATCGCTATCAATATCAGCGCCAATCCGAATTTCTTATCCCCCAGGGAAACCCCGAAATCTCTTAACGGGGTTTTAAGCCGGAATTTGATAAAAAGCACCGGGATCAAAAACATCAGCGCGAAGAACACCCCGAACTGCCAGAAGGTGTTGAAGAGATCGATTAACGAGTTCTCTTTAAGTGCGGGGAAGTATTGGGCAAAGCGCGGCGCGCGGCCGTGGTAATAATACAGTGTCAGCAGTACCGGCGCGCTGAGCAAAATGAAAAAAGTGTTTATATCCTTTTTCTCAATTTTAAAACCATAAATCAAGGCCTTCATTTTCCCTCGCCGTTCTTCTTGATACCGATGCCAAAGTGGGGGAAACACCGGGGATTGTAGCGCGAATACAAATAGGTGGAAGCAAAATAGGCAAATGTAGACCATGCGGCGCCCGCAACCATATCAATGAAATAATGATACCGGCAATAGATTAGTGATATGAATATCCCGACCGATATCGGTAAAAAGAACCGGTACAACTTTTTATTATATTTATGGCAAATAAACAGGGTGGTTAAGACAATGGCCGTATGCAGGCTGGGGAATGCGTCCAGTTTATTGGGTTCGAAAAAATCAATCAAAGCGCGGATAGGGTCGGTAACAATGATCCCTTTTAAAGGAACCGTATGCAATTTCTCCATGAAGAAGCGCGGCCCCTGGACCGGCACGAAAAAGTAGGTAATATACGCCCCGAAATACGTAAAGATATAAACAAAAAAAGTCTCCGTTAATTCATTGAACTTTTTTTTGCGGTACAACCAGACCACGATAAAGAACGGCATGGGGAAGTAAAAAAAATATAAAATATGGAAAAAATCCGTGGTCAAAGGGCTTATCCAGCTTTGGATCCAGATGGTGGGGTCCACTCCCAGGAGTACGCGATCGATCCGGGCCATCAGGCTGTCGTAGCGGTTGGTATTGAAATACGATAAGGTCATGAAGAAGGTCTCAAAGATACCGAATACGAAAAATACGGGGTATAAAATGTCTAAGAGTTCCTGGTGGCGGTCGAAAATGTTCTTACTTCGCAAAGAGATCATCAGGATCATGAATAAAAACAGGGCCAGGAAGGCCAATGGCGCTGCAATTTTATAGGGCGTCCTTGGGAAAGCAAGTGCGTAGAAGACCACCACCACAGCCAGGCATGATAGATTTAAAAAGTCGATGATGCTGAATTTTTTAAAGAAAGAGTTCATGATATCCGCTGCAATTTCCTAAGCCGCAAAAAGTAATTTTGCATTCTTTTTTTTGCGTAAAGGGGATTATATAAGAAATGGTACAGGATTTCAATGTGCGGGGATTTTTTTTTGAAAAAAAATTCCTGGCGACCTGGTGTTTTGGCAGCCAGGTTTTTGAAAACCCACCTGTGATGCCGTGCACCGGGTTGCAGACCCATGCACCCCGCTTACAGACCCTCGCACACGGTTACAATCACCGCGCACACGGTTACATTTGACTTGCACACCTCTTACAGACCCTCGCACACGGTTACATTTGACTTGCACACCGCTTACAGTCCCATGCACACCGCTTACAGACCCTCGCACACGGTTACATTTGACATGCACAACACCTACATACCCTTGCACACGACTTACAAACCCTCACACACGGTTACAATCGGCTTACATTCCGCTTACAAACCCATGCATTCCGTTTACAACCCAGGGTTTTAATAAGGTGGGCCTGCGGCCCGGGCTAATAAGCGGGCAAACACATGGGTTTGCCCCTACGGAAGGACGATGGGAAAAGGACGGGCGGACACGGGGGCCCGCCCCTACGAAAACCCCTGATCCCTAATTGCCGGGTAGAGCCTTCGGTTACCCTCCGGCTCCCCCACAGACCCGGACGTGCGCAATTAACGCATCCGGTTCCTCATATTATGGCTTTGCTACACGATA
>JAUPLE010000597.1 GCA_030837085.1 Acidobacteriota bacterium
GGCGGTTTCTTCAGAGTACTGGTGGTGGCTCATGATATCCCTGCCCAGGAAAATATAATCGTCTCTCTGGCTGTAATGAATGGGACCCAGATCGGACATACCCCAGTCGCAAACCATTTGCCGGGCAATGGCAGTGGCTTTTTCAAAGTCATTACCGGCGCCGCTGGTGAGTTTATCTAAAAAGGTCTCTTCCGAAATCCGGCCGGCCAACAGGACGCACAACTGCGCTTCCAGGTAATCCTTGGAATAGGAGTATTTATCGTCCAGGGGTAATTGCTGCGTCTGGCCCAGGGCCATGCCGCGGGGGATGATGGATACCTTGTGCAAAGGGTCGGCGTCTTTTTCCAGTGCGGCGATCAGGGCGTGGCCGGCTTCATGGTAGGCGGTCATTTCTTTTTCTTTCTCCGAGATAATCATGCTTTTCCGTTCCGACCCCATTAATACTTTATCTTTGGCATATTCGAAATCTTTCATATCGATTTTTTTCTTGCCTTTCCGGGAAGCGAAGAGGGCCGCTTCATTGATCAGGTTGGCCAGGTCCGCGCCGGTAAATCCCGGTGTCGAACGGGCCACCACTTTCAGGTCCACTTCTTTGCCCAACGGTACATTGCGGATATGCACTTTCAGTATATCTTCCCGGCCCTTCACATCCGGGGTGGGAACGGTAATCCTGCGGTCGAAACGCCCGGGTCTCAGCAAAGCGGTATCAAGGATATCCGGCCTATTGGTGGCGGCGATGACAATGATCCCTACATTGGGATCGAAACCGTCCATTTCCACCAGCAGGGCGTTGAGGGTTTGTTCCCGTTCGTCGTGGCCGCCGCCCAGCCCGGCGCCGCGCTGTCTTCCTACGGCGTCGATTTCATCGATAAAAACCAGGCACGGGGAATGTTTTTTCCCTTCCTCGAAAAGGTCCCTTACCCGTGAAGCGCCTACGCCCACGAATAACTCCACGAAATCCGAACCGGAAATGGAAAAGAAAGGGACTTTGGCTTCGCCGGCAATGGCCCTGGCCAAAAGCGTTTTCCCGGTTCCCGGGGGGCCGATCAACAAGACGCCCCTGGGGATTCTCCCGCCCAGGCGCTGGAATTTCTTGGGTTCTTTGAGGAAATCGATGATCTCCTGCAATTCGTCTTTGGCTTCATCGATGCCGGCCACATCTTTAAAGGTTACTTTCTCTTTCTCGCCGACGAACATCCGGGCCCTGCTTTTGCCGAATGAGAAAGCCCTGCCGCCCATTTGCTGGCGCATCATGACGATCCAGAAAACCATCAGCACCAGGAGGGGCGCCCAGGAGAAAATCATGGAGAGCCATTCATTTTTATTCAACTCTTCAACATCCGTCTTAACTCCCTTCTGGATGAGTTTATTGTAAACATCGGGGTAATCGGTAGGTATCGCTGTTTTATAGTTGACCTCCATACCCTCTTCTGCTATCATCTTACCTTTCACTACATTACTGCTCACTTCAGCGGTTTCTATTTTATTGTTTTCGACTTTCTGCATGAAATCGGAGAAAGACAGCTTTTTTTCCTGGCTTTTGGGGAAGTTTCCCACCCAACTCCAGAGAAAAATGATAATGAGCAGTGAAAAGATCCAGAACCAAAGACCACTGGGGGCCTTTTGTTTCATATTCATATTCTTCATATTTTTCATGTCTGACATTTGTTTACCCTATTTTAACCACTGGTTATTATACCATAAATAATACGGTGATAAAACAATCATTGTAATTTTGAAAAATTGAGGGCGAACACGGGGGTTCACCCCTACCCCTTTTAGCCCAGCCACGGCGAATTTGACAATCCGAAAGAAATGGTTTACCATCTTGACCAAATGGGAATGTTAAAAAAAAATTTTTTACTTCTCTTTCTCATTCTTGCCGGTGCATCGCTGATGGCCGATACCGGTAAAATCGATATCTCCGGTTATTTCGAGAATCGCTTCTTCCTCCTGGAACGGCGGGACATCCCCTGGGAAAACACCGGGGAAAAATTCCAGGCAGGCGATTATAACCGCCTGCGGTTAAAGCTCAACGCCCCGGCTTCTGAAAAGGTAACCGTCAACCTGGCAGTAGATTTATTCACTTTCCACGGTTTCATGACTTCCCCGCTGGGAACTTACGGCGCCCCGGTGCCGCCCGGCACCGAAACCGACAAAGTACAAGTCGCCCTTGACCGGGCATTTGTGGATATCTATTTTAAGAAATTCGATATCTCCATCGGTAAGCAGCGGCTGGCCATGGGTGTCTCTTATCTCTGGGCTCCGCTGGATGTGTTTAACCGGGTAAACATTTTCGAACCTAAAGAGGAGAAACCCGGGGCCAATGCGTTTAAAATCTACGTCCCGCTGGGAAAAGCGTCAAGCCTCAGCGGCGTTTTTGCCCCGGTGAACCGTTTCCATGCTTCCAGGTCCGGTTTGCGCGCCCAGGTCCAGGTGTTCAACGTCGATGCGGCGCTGACCATTATCCGCGCCGGGGATACCAAAACCTCCATATACGGGCTGGACCTGCGGGGCGAGAATATCATCGGCTGGTGGCTCGAGGCCGGTTACTTTGTCTCCCCGCTGAATAAAGTGAAAAAAATCGTCCTGGGCTTCGATTATACTTTCCCCCTGAAATCGGGATTATACTGGCTCAATGAATTTTTTTACGACTCCGGCGGGGGAAAAAACTGCTCCGACTATGACTTCAACCTCCTCCTCTCCGGGAAACGTTTCACCCTGGGACGACTTTATTTCTTTTCCCTGCTGCGGTATGCGTTTTCCGATTTCCTGTCCGCTTCCCTCGGCTATATCGGCAACTGGGGGGACGGCAGTTATCTCATTTACCCTTCCCTGCAATATGAAATCAGCCGGGCCGTGCTGATTTCTTCAGGTTTATATATCCCGCTGGGAAATAAGCGCGGGGAGTATAACGTTAGTAAGCGGAATATTTATTTTCTCTGGTTAAAAGTGAATTTTTAAGGAGGCAACCATGTCGCTGGTAAAGTTGCAAAATGTGACCAAAGTGTATCGAACCGATGGGATCGCATTCCCGGCCCTGGACGACATCTCCCTGTCCGTGGAAGCCGGCGAATTCCTCTCGATTGCCGGTCCCTCGGGGTCGGGGAAAACCACCGCCCTGAATCTTATCGGCTGCCTGGATAAACCGACGGGCGGCGCGATTTTCCTGGATGATGTGGATATCGGCGCCGGGAACAGCTCGGAACTGGCAAACATCCGCCGCCATAAAATCGGTTTTATTTTTCAAACCTTTAACCTGGTGCCCATATTGACGGCTTTTGAAAACGTGGAACTCCCGTTGATCCTCAAAGGCGATATGGGCAAAGCCGAACGCCGCGCATTGGTGGAGGAAATCCTGGTGGATGTGGGGTTAAAAGAGTTGATGAACCGGAGGCCCTCCCGGATGAGCGGGGGACAACAGCAGCGGGTGGCGGCGGCCCGCGCCCTGGTTAAAAAACCCCGGCTCATCCTGGCGGACGAACCCACCGCCAACCTGGATTCCAAAACCGGGGAAGAAGTCCTCGACCTGATGCTGCAATTGAATCGAAAGTCCGGCGTCACGTTCATTTTCTCTACCCACGATAAAATGGTCATGGATTACGCCCGGAGACTCATCCTTCTAAAAGACGGCCGGATCGCCGCGGATGAACAAAGAGAACCGCGCCGGCAGGCGCGGGACAACGGGGCGGCGGGGAGCGGGGGACCACATGTTGACGCTTCTTAAACTGGCTTTTCGAAATATCTTTCGTTTTAAGCGGAGAACGATTATTACTTTTTGCTCTGTTTCCGTGGGACTGGCGCTGTTGATTATCACGGTCTGCCTCATGAACGGCATCGATAAGCAATCCATCGGTAATATCATCAATTGTCAGACCTCCCATCTCAAGATTTTCAAAACCGGCTATTTCGCTAAGAAGGACGAAGTTCCCATGAATTTAACCATTAGCGACCCGGACCGCATATGTGCGCTTATAAAAAACATACCCGGGGTCGCTGCCGTCGAGGGCCGCGTGCTTTTCGGCGCCGGGCTAATTATGGGCATGGATGAACTGCCCTGCCTGGGGGTGGCCATTCAACCGGGACTGGACCCGGGGTTGTTCAATATCAAAGAGTCGCTTTCGGCCGGCGAATGGCTGGAACCGGGCGACGCCAAGCTGCTGGTGGGAAAAAACCTGGCCCATGATATCGGCCTCTCCGTGGGCGACACGGTTACGTTACGAATGATTACCTCCCCCGATAAGGAAGATTTCAGTTGGAATGCGCTGGAACTGGAGGTGAAAGGAATTTTCGAGTCCGGCAACCCCACCGTGGACAGCGGGCAGGTATTTATTCCCCTGGCCCGGGCGCAGGAAGCCCTGGCCATGCCGTCCGCGGTAACGGAAATCGCCGTCCGCCTGGATTCGGACGATGAAAACAAAATCGCCGCGGTGCAACGCAAAATACAAGAGGCGCTTAAACCGGGAAAAGAGGGGCTGGAGGTTTATACCTGGAAAGACCTGGCTGGTTTGTTCCTGGTTATCAGCGAGATGAAGACGAAGCGCAGCGCCATGATTATCCTTATCATGCTGGTCATCGCCTCCATGGGCATCATCAATACCATGATGATGGCGGTGCTGGAACGGACACGGGAAATCGGCATGCTGGCGGCGCTGGGTATGAAAAAGTGGGAGATCATGAAGTTATTCATTTTCGAAGGGGGATTTATCGGCATTATCGGTTCTCTCACGGGCTGCGTCCTGGGGGGGCTGGCCGGTTGGTATCTCCAGGTGCACGGGTGGTCCCTGGCGTCCATGGGTGAAAGCATTAAAAAGATGTCGGCGGCGGTCTACCCCGTCAAGGATGTGTTTTATGCCGAGGTATCGGTAGATGTGTTGATAATGGTGTTCTTGTTCGGGACGGCCATTTCCATCCTGGCCAGTGTGTATCCCGCCTGGAAAGCCGCCAGGCTGGACCCCGTCGAAGCGCTGAGGCATATTTAGCGCATGGCGTATGGAGAGAAAACATTTCAAGGAGGAACAAGATGTTTGCCGATATATTTAAACTGGGTTGGCGGAATATCCTGAGGAACAAGCGGAGGACATTTTTCACCCTCCTGGCCATTGTTGTCGGCGTTATGTCCGTCATTTTCGGCAGGAGCTATGTTGCCGGTATTATCGACGCCATCAGCGAAGCCACGGTAAAGCTCCAGACCGGTCATGTCCGTATTGCCCAGGAGGAATTTTTGCGCCTGGAACGCATCATGCCCAAAGAATACATGGTGACCGGGTTGAATCGATTAATACCCTCTTTAGCGGCGCTGCCGGGGGTGACATCCGTCGCCGCACGAATCAAATTCAATGCCCTGCTGGGCCATAATGAAAAAAATGAAGCCGCGGTGGTAATGGGTATCGATCCCGTTTCCGCGGACAAAAGCATGGACATTTCCAAAACCATTTGCCGGGGGAATTACTTTAAGAACCCAGGACAAGGCCAACAACTGGTCATCGGCAAAAAACTGGCCGAGGAACTGGGGGTAACGGTTAACGATGAATTGCTGCTGGTGACCACGGACATCGATTATTCCACTTATGCGCTGCCGTTTACAGTGGCAGGGATTTTTGAAACCGGTTTTTCCATGCTGGATAAGCATGTACTTTATATCCCGATAAACAAGGCCCGTGAGATGCTCAATTGCGGCGACGCAGCCCATGAAATCCTGGTTTTCCTGGAGGATCCTCGGCAGGCCGATCCGGCGGCTCGGCGAATCCGACAAGAACTTTCCCCGTTGGATCCCCGGCGCACCATCAAGGTTATCCCCTGGCAGGAGAACGAAATAATAAAAGACACCGTTCCCCTTTTTGAAACCACTTTCGGGATCATTATGGGTATCCTAATGTTCATCGTGGGGCTGGTGATTTTAAATACCATGCTGATGGCGGTGATGGAGCGATACCAGGAGATCGGCGTTATAAAGGCCCTGGGCTTTAAAAACAGGGAAATATTTTCACTGGTATTGGTAGAAGCCCTTTATATTAGCGTCATCGGGTCCGCCATCGGCGGCATAATAGGGGGCACGCTGGCGGCCATCGTGGAAAAAAACGGGTTGGACATGACCGAAATGATGGGCAAGGGGGTATTTGAGAAGATGGATATACCGGTTCCGTTTTTCGGTAAAGTGCTCTATACCGAGCTAACCCCGGCCATTCTTTTCGGGTCCATGGCTTTCGGCATCGTGATCGCGCTTTTGGCCGTTATTTACCCGGCCGTCAAAGCATCGCGGATGGACCCGGTGGAAGCGCTTCGTTCCCAATTAAAAGTTTAAGGAGAATAACAATGAAGACAATAAACGGGCGAACACGGGGGTTCGCCCCTACTTCGCGGTCCTTCGCGTTCTTAGCGGCTATTTTCACAGCGGCAGCCGGTATTTTCCCGGCGGAAAACTCCACCGCTTTCGACATCCTGGAAAAGATCGATAAAAACATGGTATACACCACCGCTTATGCGGAGATCGATATGGTCATCACCATTAAGAACCGGGTTATCACGAAGCAGATGACCAGTTATGCCCGGGGCAATGAGAAGTCTTTGATTGAATTTCACAGTCCGCCCAGGGATAAGGGTACGAAAATATTGAAAATCGCGGACATCGTAAAAATCTATTACCCGTCCGCCGAGCGGGTGCTGCGGTTGTCAGGGCATATGCTGCGACAAAGTATGATGGGTTCCGATTTCTCCTATGAAGATATGACCGAAAGGGCAAAAAAAATGCGGGAAGAGTATGACGGCGCGGTAAAAGAGGATGAAATCATCGACGGCATCCCTTGTTATGTGCTGGTATTGACTTCGAAACTTCCCAAACAGACTTATTTTACCCGGAAAATATGGGTTGATAAGAAGCGTTTCCTGGGGTTGAAAGAGGAACTCTATGCCGGGAGCGGCAAGTTGTTGAAGGTGTTGACGGTGGAAGACATCCGGGTTTTTAAGAACCGTAATTACCCCACCAAAGTGACCATGGTAGACAAACTCCGGGGCGATACCGGGACCGTAATGACGATCAAGAAGATCGATTTCGATATCCCCATCCCGGATGAAATGTTCAGCGAGAGGGAGTTGCTGAAGAAATAAAGCGGGCCCACGAATTAGCCGCGAAGAACGCGAAGGACCGCGAAGAAAAAGAGAAAAATTCCTGGTAGGGAAAAAGAGGACATACAAGAAATCATCCGTAAATTTATATTGAGATTCCCGTCATTTTGTTATAGAATAACAGGGGAGGTAAAAAATGAATGAATTGTTACCGGATGCCATCATGCAAACCGTGATGGCGTTTCAAAAAAGTAGGATTCTTCTCACTGCCTTTGAGTTGGCGTTGTTTACCGCGCTGGATGGTGAAAGTAAAACATCCGCGGAAACGGCCGAACGATTGGGTGTGGATAAGCGGGCCCTGGACCGGTTGATGAATGCCCTTTGCGTCATGGAACTGCTGGAGAAAAAAGGAAATATGTTTACCAATACGCCGGCCGCGCAGAAATTCCTGGTCAAAGGCAGCCCTGATTTTTTAGGCGGCTTCTATCACAGCAATAATCTCTGGGACACCTGGAGTACGTTGACCCGGGTCGTGCGCAGCGGGAAATCCGTTATCGAACGTAAAATCGATGACCGGGGTGAAAAGTGGCTAAGCGATTTTATTGCTGCCATGCATTACCGGGCTTCGCGCACCGCGCCCGCGGTAGTCGCTAAACTGGATTTAACGAATGTTTCCCGCGTCCTCGATGTGGGCGGCGGTTCCGGCGCGTTTGCCATGGCGTTTGTTAAAGCCAAACAAGATATCAAAGCGGTGGTCTTCGATTTACCCAATGTCGTCCCTTTAACCAGGGGATATATCGAGCAAGAAGGGTTTCAAGGCAAAGTAGATACGGTT
The DNA here is from genome assembly GCA_030837085.1 of Acidobacteriota bacterium. Lineage (GTDB taxonomy): Bacteria > Acidobacteriota > Aminicenantia > UBA2199 > UBA2199 > JAKAGC01. Next base: position 7,901 of record JAUPLE010000597.1, read on the forward strand.
GTGGGCGATTATCATACGGATGAATTGGGCAGCGGGTATGACCTGGTTTTCCTTTCCGCGGTTATTCACAGTAACTCCGTTGAGCAGAATATAAAATTAGTTCAGAAATGCGCCCAGGCGCTCAATCCCGGCGGCCAGGTGGTGGTCCAGGATTTTATCATGAATGAAGCGCGGACAGAACCGGGTATGGGGGCCATGTTTGCCATCAATATGTTGGTGGGCGCCGAAGACGGGGATACGTTTACCGAAAAGGAAGTAAAAGATTGGTTGACCCTGGCGGGATTTTCCATGATTACCAGGGTGGAAAGCACTATGGGAAATTCGCTGGTAATTGGGAGAAAACGATAAACTGGCAGACACAAGGGGCGCTGGTTTGCCCCTACAGGACGTGATCGGGCCTCTTGTCCGTGTGTGTCCGTGTTCCTCCGTGGCGCAGCTTTTTATATAGAATGATGAATGATGATAAAAAAAAAGGAAGAGCGGAAGAGCGGGAAAAGATGGAAATTGAGAAGGTGAGAAGGTGAGAAAAACATGGAAGAGAAGAAGAGGGATTGAAAAATTTCCTGTAATCTGCTATCCTACTTTATCGAAGGTGTAAATAATGGAAATAAAAATTTTAAATTTCGGTCCCATTAAAGAATTCGAGTTTGATTTAAGCAAAGATTTGATATTGATCTATGGCAAAAACAATATCGGGAAATCGTATTCCATGGCCGTGGTTTATCTCCTGTTGAAAAACCTATCTAATATCGACCGCTTTCGGTTGTCGGAGATAACCCGGGACACGGTAGAAAAAAACGAAAAGAGAGTAAAAGATCAACTTTGCCAAGAGAGAGAGTGCCGTTTAACAAAAACGGTCAATGATATTATAAAAGACATTTTGAATGAAGCCATTAGCGAAAGCCTGGACAATTCATTCAAAAATACTTTTGGAGAACCGGTTCGCCTGAAAAACTACAAATCAAAACAACCCCCGGTTATACGGTTCACAATCTCAAACTACACGATTCATCTCAGTATCGAAGAAAAAATAAAGATCAAGGAATTCTCGTTAAATAAAGAAGTCACCGGGAAATTTTCAAGGGACAAGGACGATGGGAGGGCGGAGCTTAAACAAGATATATTCGAATTGGATTTTCCCAAAAGCAAGGATTCTCCTGGCCCACTTCATCCATTCATCGACGATAGAATCCGGGTAATGATTGAGAGAATCGAAAAAGAAATCGGGGCCATCTATTTTTTCCCGGCTGGACGTACCGGGTTAGAAATCGGTCTCCAGTCGCTTTTCCCCATATTCGCGGAACTTTCGAAAAAGAGGTCCCGCATCACGGAGAGGATCGATTTACCAATTATGGCCGAACCTATTGCCGATTATATCCTGCAATTATCTGAAATCGATAGCCATCTAACCGGGAAAAATAAATATCTCGATATCGCCGCGCTTATCGAAAAAAAGATTTTGAAAGGAGAAGTGGGATTCGATCCACGCAAGAAACGATTAACTTACAAACCAATCGATTCTGAATTAACCCTGGATATGAGTTTTGTCTCGTCCATGGTTTCCGAGCTGTCGCCCATCGTAGGCTTTTTAAAATACATTTTAGGAAGTAAAACGGGAGATGCCGATATCAAACCCGTCATCTTTATCGAAGAACCGGAAGCGCATCTTCACCCGGAAGCCCAGGTGCAACTGGTGGATATTTTCGTAAAGTTGGCGGAAGCCGGCGTTAAATTGATCATCACATCGCACAGTAACTATATGTTCAACAAGCTCACCAATATGGTGATTGGGAAAACCCTCCATTTAAGCATGTTTGCACCGGTAATTTTGAAAGATACCGGCGCCGGCAGCATTGGTAAATCCATGGAAGCCGATTCTTTAGGAATAGAAGATGAGAATTTCATGGACACCGCCGATGCACTCTATGAAGAACGAGAGAATATAATCGAGACCCTTAACACCGCCCCCGATGATTGACGAACTCAAAAAAACAAAATCATTAACGCCCTTCATCACAGACAAATGTGAGGAGAATCAAATCTGTGTAACGATGGATAACAGTATACCCAAAACGAATTATGTGGTTATAAAAGTAGACGATCATTATAATTCATTGAGATTAAAAAAGACTCCTCCTTCAGTGGATTGCCTCATAACCGTAAAATGTAGGGATAATGGTTACATTATTTACCTGGTGGAATTGAAAAACATAAAATCGCCGGCAGGATTTAAAATAGACAATATCTATAATAAATTCAAAACCACCATTGAAGATTTCATGGAAATCCTGTTCAGAAATATTTTCCACAATCGAAAATATAATGTAAAACGGTTACATCTTTACTTTGTAACCGATCCATATGGGAAAAGAAGGTTGAGGGCAGGAACTACCAAAATGGATTCTTTGTTGTCCAGGAAGCCGTTTAAATTCCAGGGGAAGTTATACATGCTAAATCACAAACTTCCCAACCCGATGATCACAAATTGTTGATGATTCTTTTTAAAAGGAAATAAGAGGGCCATGAAGGTATTTATTTCATCGACGTATGAGGATTTGAAAGAGTACAGGCAAAAGGCCATCGAGGTGGTGCTTCGCGTGAAATGTCAACCGTTGCCTGCATGAAGCCCTGCGCCGCTGCCGCAAAACAAATATGGTCGATTATGAACCGGACATCCTGCTGGCCCTGGCGCGGCTGGACGTCGCCCAAAACAAACCCCCGGATGAAACCCTCCTCAAAGAAACAAGGGAAATCGCCCAGCGGTCAGGCTTTCGCCTGGTATTAACAAACCTCCACCTTTTCTGTGGACAGGTCCTGCTGCAATCTAAAAACATGAAATCCCTGCTGGGTCTCACCGCCGCGGAGCACCTGCAAAAAACCAAAGAATACGCCCTGGATGTTTCGGATATTTCCCA
>JAUPLE010000598.1 GCA_030837085.1 Acidobacteriota bacterium
CTTTTGGTGATAACCATCATGACGCCTTTGGCGCCGTTAATGCGGACGCGGTTACGGACCTCCCGGGAAGTTTCGGATACCTCGGCGATATCTCTTAAAAAGATAGGCTCGCCGCGCTGCCCGGCGCCCACTACAATATCTTTGATCGGGTCCACGGCCTCGAATTGACCCAGGGTGCGGATGAGATATTCCTTGTGGTTTTCATCCAGGTAGCCGGAGGGCAGGTTGATATTGGAAGCCTGGATAGCGCCTTCCACCTGGCGGATAGAGAGGCCGCGGGCTTCCAGTTTGCCTTTATCCACGTTGACTAAAATCTCGGCTTCCTCCGGTGAAAAAACAATGGCTGAAGCAACGCCGTCGATTCTTTCCAGCCGCGTGGCCACTTCATTATCAATATAATTCTTTAATGCTTTTAAATCCCGTTTCCCGCCCGTTATGCCGTACATCATAATGGGCATATCGGCAAAATTAAATTTCACCACCAGCGGTTTCTTAGCGCCTTCCGGTAAAAATTCCTCGAACATACCGATCTTGTCGCGGATGTCCTGGGCGGCGAAATCCAGGTTCGTACCCGATTCGAATTCCACCATTAAGACCGACATACCTTCTTGCGATACCGACTTAATTTCTTTGACATCGGTAACGGTGGATACCCATTGTTCCAGCGGACGTGTGATATTTTGCTCGATGTCTTCGGAGGAAACGCCGCTGTAAGTAGTAATTACCGAAATATATGGCGCTTCCATATCCGGCAGCATGTCCAGTCCCAACCGTTCATAGGTAATGAAACCGAATATAATGAGAACCACCACTACCATGGATACGGTAACGCGATTCCTTAACGAATATTCAACAATTTTCATTTAACTCTCCTGTAAGGCAAGGAGTGTGCCTTCTTTTAAATCATAATTACCTTCGACCACCACCTGTTGACCTTCTTCGAGGCCTTCCAGCACTTCGAACACCCCGTCATTTCGTTGGCCGACTTTAATATTTTTATATTTCGCTGCGCCATCATTATAGAGGACAACGGAAGTGGTATCGCCTTGTTCGATTAAGGCAGGTATAGGCAGCAGCAAAATGTTTTCTTTTTTAAAAATTTCCACTTTGACTTCCGCAAAGACGCCGGCCTTGATTTTAATTTCCGGGTTATCCACTTTGACTTCTATTTTGAAGGTTTTGGAAATCGTGTCCGCGGCCAGGTTCCTGGTGTAGATTTCGCCATCGAATACGTCATCCTGGTAGGTTTCGATTTTGACCTGGCATTTCTGGCCGATCTTTATTTTTTCGATATCTTCGGAGGGGACATCCAGGGTGATTTTTATTTTTTTCAAATCCATAAGCGTTAATACCCCGGAGCTGCCCATGCTCATGCCCATCATCGGATTGATAATATCACCTTCTTCCATGTTTTTCGAAGTGATAATGCCGGCAAAGGGGGCGCGCATATAGGCCATATTCAGCATATGTTTAACCGTATTTAAAGCCGCTTCAGCGCTTTTTTGCTGCGTATCCGCCGCTTCCAGGGCCAGCGCCGCTTTTTCCAACTGCATCTGGGAGACAGCCGTTTTTTCGTACAGTTTTTGAATACGTTGGTGATTCAGTAAAGCGTCTTTATATGCCGCGTTTGCCACGGCCAGGCCGGCTTCCGCCTGTTTTTCTTGCAGTTTTAAAGTAGTCGTGTCCAGTTCCGCCAGGAGATCGTTTTTATTGACAATATCCCCCGGTTTCTTGTAGATTTTCTCGACCCGGCCGGCGGCGTCGGGGCCGATATTGGCCCTTAGCCAGGGCAATACCGTGCCTTTATAACTCAATTCCTGGGTTAATACGCCCCGTTTGACTTTCGTTGCTTTTACCTGGAGGGCTTTTTTCTCATAAACCACTTTTTTATCCCCGTTGTTTTTTGAGCAGCCGGTGAATACGACGCAGACGGCTAAGGCCAGGGATATTATCATTGCTGCTTTTATTTTCATTATTTCTCTCCTTCGGTGTTTTCCGTTGTTTTGATGCCGACGATTTTTTCCAATTCGGCGGCGGCGATATTATAATTATATACGGCCTGGAAAAAATTAACTTTTGCTTTGGTTAAATCGCCGGTGGAGGCGTTTAATTCCAGGAGGGAGATCAAACCTTCTTTATAAGTTAATTCCGCGGTCCTCAGACCTTCCTCGGCGGTTTCGATATTTTTTTGACCGGCCTGGATATTCCGGTATTCTTCCTCTATGGTCATGTACAACTCCTGGATTTGCAGTTTGGTAGCGTCCTGCAGTTGTTGAAAGTTGAGGTCCAGGATTTTTTTGGCAACTCTCAGTTCGCCGATCTGTCCGGTGCGTTTAAATTGGTTGAAGATAGGGAACGAGATGCCCAGGTTGATCGTATAGTAGTCTTCCCAGTTTTTCCTATTCAGTTTAAATCGATCGGCCCGGTAACTGTAGGAGGCGATCAGGGAGACATTGGGCAGGAATTGGCCGTAAGCCATTTTCAGCAAGTTATTTGTTTTGCTTATTTGCATATCCAGTTGGCGCAGTTCTGAGCGGTTGTTCAGGCCTTTTTTAACCAGGTCTGCCAGTTCCAGGGATCGGCTGCTGAAGTCGAAAGTTCCCTGGATATCCAGTGGGGTATCTTCGGGGATGCCGGTCATGAATTTCAGGTTTAGGATGGAGAGGTTGAGGAGTTTTTCCGTTTTCAGGACATTCGGTTTTACAGAAGCGGCGGCCAGTTCGGCGCGCAGCAGGTCGTATTTGGAAGACATGCCCAGATCATAATTTTCTTTGATGTTTTTGTAAAAAGAATCGGCCAGGTCTTGGGCTTCGTTATGGGCTTTAAGCAGTTCTTTCAGAATCAGGATATTGAAGAACACCTTTTTAACTTGTAGGATAGTATCTTCGCGGGTATTTTCCCGTTTTTCTTTAGCGATGTTGAGGTCCAGTTGGGCGTTTTTATAGGAATAAAGTAATTTCCCGCCGGCGAATATCGGTTGAACGATTTCCAGGCTAAATTCGTAGTTTTTAGTAAAGTCGATGGTGATACGTTCTGGGGAGCCGCCGGGGATGAAGGCGGGCATTTCCAGTTCCATCAGTTTTTCGTCAACGTTTTTGAAGCCACTCAATGTGACCGTGGGTAGGAAGTTGAGGTTTTGCCAGACCCGATGGCGGAATTGTTTGACTTCTTCCTGGCTGGCCAGGACATTTTTGTTGTTTTCCAGGGCCAATTCGATGGCTTTTTGAATATTGAGGGACATCGTGGAAGGTCCTGGTCCAGGTATATCCAATGTATCGCCGGGAAACATAAACGCGTTTACAGTAAGCAAGACTATCACGAGGATGATTCTTTTCAATTTTTCCTCCACAAGATATATTTATCTAAATCCCCCATATCATATTGGAAATAGGAGTAAAAGTCAATACCAAAAACAGCTCACAGAACACTGCCCCTTGCGTGCGAAAATATATCACTTGCAAGTTTATTCCCGGTTCTAGCTCGGGAGGCAAGAAAGAACTTTGGGAAGGGCAAATGCATCAACCTTATCATTTTTGTAATTTAGGCCAATCCCTCTGGCGAAATCCCTGGCCCTATGAGGATTCGCCCCTACGGATTTAACTTCTTTTAATTTTTGTGCTATAATGGCCGCTAATTAATTCAATACAGCGGAGGTATAACATGTATCAACGTGTTCGTTATGATTTAAACCAGGAACTATCCAAAATAAAAGAAGCCGGGCTTTTCAAGGAAGAACGGGTCATCCTGTCGGCTCAAAAACCTGAAATCGATGTGTCTTATCCCAAAGGCGCGGCGTCCAGGGAAGTACTCAACTTTTGTTCCAATAATTACCTGGGCCTGGCCAACCATCCCAAACTGATTGAAACTGCCCACAAAAGCCTGGATAAGTACGGCTTTGGTCTGTCATCGGTCCGTTTCATCTGCGGCACCCAGGATATTCATAAAGAGTTGGAGCGAAAGATCTCCGAATTCTATGAAACTGAAGATACGATCCTGTATTCATCTTGTTTCGATGCCAACGGAGGGCTTTTCGAACCGATCCTGGGTTCAGAGGATGCCATTATCACCGATGCGTTGAACCATGCCAGCATCATTGACGGTATTCGTTTATGTAAGGCCAAACGTTTTATTTATGAGCATTCGGATATGAAATCGCTGGAAAGTGTGCTTAAAAAGGCCAGGGAAGGTATTGATCTCTGGGATGGCCGCGGTCCGGGATTATCGTGCGACCCCAGCCCGGCGCGGAACATTATGATTTCCACTGACGGAGTTTTTTCCATGGATGGGGATATTGCCAGGTTGGATGAAATTGTGACCCTGGCCAAGGAATATGATGCTATGGTCATGGTAGACGATTCGCATGCCACGGGATTTTTTGGTGAAAAAGGTAGGGGAGCGATCGAATACTGTGGGGTCATGGGACAGGTGGATATTATCACTTCTACTATGGGAAAAGCCATGGGAGGCGCTTCAGGTGGTTTTACCACGGGGAAAAAGGAAGTCATTGAAATGCTGA
>JAUPLE010000599.1 GCA_030837085.1 Acidobacteriota bacterium
GGGCTTGATTTATCAAGCCCTTCACATTTTTGGGTTTGATGAATCAAACCCCTACGTCGCCGCGGCCTTTTCATAGCAGTATATATTTTTTTATTCAGGAAACTGCTTTTTGTGATATAATCGTATCTTTAATTATGGATAAAAAATGAAAAAAATGAGCCGCGGACTTACACGGACAACACGAACTCTTTTTCTTCTTTTTAAATTACAACGGAGGATAACATGACATACCATTGGCAGCGTGAAATGGAGAATTTGAAGAAACAAATTTTCCAGTTAAGCGACCTGGTAAAACAGAATCTTGAGGATGCCGTATGCGCCATCGAGAAGCGGGACGTGGAATTGGCCCGCCGTATTCACGATTCCGACGACCTGGTAGATCAACGTGAACTGGAAATCGAAGAAAATTGTCTGAAAATCCTGGCTTTGTATCAACCCGTGGCCATAGACCTTCGTTTCATTGTGGCTGTGCTTAAGATAAACAGCGACCTGGAACGAATCGGCGACGAAGCGGTTAATATCGCTTCACGGGCCATATATATCAATTCGCAGTTACCGGTCCAGTTGAACATCGATTTTTCCGGGATTACCGCGGGGGTGAAACGCATGCTGACGCAGAGCCTGGATGCGCTGGTCAACCTGGATGCGAAAGCCGCCTATGAGGTGAGACGTTCCGATGATGATGTAGACGGAGAAGTTCACCGCGTATTCCTGGATATCAAAGATAAAATTCGCAGGAATGCAGGTAATGTCGATGTATTGATCGACTATGCCCGGATATGCCGTTACCTGGAACGGGTAGCCGATCATGCTACCAATATCGCCGAGGATGTGATTTACATGGTCGAAGGTGAGATCGTCCGCCATAAACCTGAAAAATAGCCGTGCCTTCGGCGACAAGAAACCCTTTTATAAAAGGGTTTCTTGACTTCCTAAAATTTTTGTTTATGGAGGTTTTATGAGTTTGACATTATTGCATAAAGAGATGCCATCGCCCACCGGGCCATTATTAATATTCGTTTCTGAGAAAGGACTATGCAGCATCGAGTTTCATAACCCCGACCGCCGTGCGTTACTGCAAAAACGCCTGGACCGATGGTATTCATCGCCCAGGTTAATGGACGGGGAGAATGATATAACCCGGTTAACCGTTGGATGGCTGGAGGATTATTTCCGGGGAAAGTTCACTGATCTTAAAATCCCCCCGCTGGATATTCGCGGCGCGGAATTCGAGTTACAAACCTGGAAAGAGTTACAAAAAATACCCGTCGGAAAAACTATCACTTATGGAGAATTAGCCGCGCGAGTAGGGAAACCGCAAGGCGCGCGAGCAGTCGGGGGCTGCGTTGGGCGCAACCCGGTTGCCATTTTAATTCCCTGTCATCGGGTGATTGGCAGCGACGGTACATTAACCGGTTTCGGCGGCGGATTGGAAAATAAAAAATGGTTACTGGAACACGAAAGCCCGCAGCGCGGGCGCTCTCTATATATGGAGGAATAAAATGATAAAAATGCAACAAAAAAAGTTGATTGTGAAAGGAATTATTGTGGTGATGTTTTTTCTCTTAGTACCACTGTTTGCTTCTGCCCAGTGGTTTCTGATGCCGGAATGGCCCGGAGATAGGACGCGAATTACTCTAAAATTCCTACATCCGAATTTAAGTGCGAATTATTATTATCAAAAGGACCTATCCCTATTTTCCGGGATTTATGATCTTTCCATCAATATGCCGATAAAAAGCTCAAACGGCAGGGTGAACATCGAAGCGTCCTTTCCCATAGCGGTCAATAGTATTAAAAATGAAACGATGAGGGGAAACTTTTACCTGGGAATCCAATGGAAGCACTCCCGGAAAAAGACTCATTCGATTACATCCATCGGGGCTTATCTCCCGACAGGCTCGGACGATAAATGGCCTACTTATTTTATAGCAATGCCGACTGATCCTGTCAATTTCCCTAAATATGCGGGCAAAATGTGGGACTTCAGGGTCAACTATTTGAGTTATGCCAGTCTAAAAAAATTCGAATTAGGATATGAAATGGGACTGGCTATGTCAATCGGCGATGAGGGTTATATAGAGCCCATCGCTTATCTCCGTTATGGATTTTACGGGGCATTCCGGACCGGGGATTTTACATTCAGGACGGAACTGGCCGGTTTCATCGTGCTTGCCGGCGCTGCCGGGGATGAGGACACCAGCATCGAGCCTTTCACCAATAGTATTGCCGTTGGTGTTCGTTACGGTCGGGGGGCCATCAGGCCATCGATCTTTTACACGAGATGCCTCACTAACAAATTGCGATATGCCGTAAAAGATGCATTGGGTTTTCAATTACAATTCGTGTTGTAATAGCCGGCCCCTCGCAGAGGGGCCTTATTGAATATTCACCGTATAATCTTCGACTTCGCCATAACTAAAGGAATCACAATAGGTAGGCGTGCTGTTATATCTCATGGTTACTCTCATGCGCCCTGTCCCTTTTGTTGTTGCCGTCGGTACTGTAAAACTTCCTGTTTTGGTTGTCTTACCCGAACCACTGTATACATTTTCCCCGGAATCGGCAAAGTCTCCATCCCGGTTGTAGTCGATCCATATTTTCCAGTATTCGGTGTTGTTCGTAGTGGAAGGTGTTAAGGTTATGCTAGTGCTGGAACCCGCGGTTAAATTAGCGATTAATGATGTGAAATTGGAGTAGGCGGAGCTTCCTGATGAATTATCCAGGTTTCCAACCTGTACGCGGGCGATATATCCGCGGGTCTGGCTGGTACCGGAGGAAGCACAATAAGTGACGTTTGAAATGGTAAACACGGCATTATTTTGATCGACGGCAGGTCCGGACGTGTCGCTTACTTTGACCAGGCACGACGTGGAGCCAGAGGCGGGAATGGTCCAATTATAAGAACCGGTATTGGAGGTGGAGGCGGTAACTGTATTCCAGGAGCTTCCGCTGTTGGTGGAATATTCGATCATAACGCTGCTTATTGCACCGGTGGATGTCCAGGTAATGGGATAAGTGGTATTGGCCAGGAGGTTTTCCGCGCCATTGAGCGAGGTTACGGTAATGGTTCGCGGGGTAACAATGTTGAACACGGCATTGGATTGATCGACAGCAGGTCCTGTGGTATCACTGATTTTTATTAAACAGGTGGATGAAGGCGAATTGGGAACGGTCCAATTATAGGAACCATTGTTGCTGGTGGAGGCGGTAATGGTATTCCAGGAACTTCCGCTGTTGGTAGAATATTCAAGCTTCACATTGCTAATGTCGCCGGTGGAACTCCAGGTAATGGCATGAGACGTATTGCCTTCCCAGGATTCGCCGCCGTTGGGCGCGGTGACGGTAACGGTTCGTTCTGTAAGGATGGTAAACACGGCGTTGCTCTGATCCGAAGCGGGACCGGCGGCGTCGCTGACTTTCACCAGGCAGGTGGCTGACGGTGAATTGGGGACAGGCCAATTATAAGATCAAATCCCAAAAAGATGAATGCGTAGGAAGGGCTACCAAATTCTCTCGATTCCGTAATTATCGAATTTCTCATCAACGCTGATGATAGGAATTTTCTCAACCAGGGCCTGGGATACTATTAATCTATCGAAAGGGTCTCTATGATGAAGTTCCATGGCACTTACCTTGAAAAGATGCTCCAAATCGATATTTAGGATTCTATAGTTGAGGAGATCGATTTGGTTTGAAACAATTTCATCAAAAGAATTTTTGAATTCAAGATGACCGAGGTTTACTTTTATTGCCATTTCCCAGATGCTTGCAATACTAATAAATTTCTCATTATCCGATTCCAGTAATCGAAGCGCTTTCGGGCTCAATCTTTTATCGCCTATGGCGTACCATATGAAGGCGTGAGTATCGACAATGTATTTCATTACATGTACTCTTGGAAATCTTCTATCGGAGCGTTGAAATCTTCTTTTACGATAATTAACCCTTTTGCATTTCCGAAATGGGACTTTCTTTTTTTCTCTTTATTGAGTTTTTGGTTTGCTTTTGATCTTGTTTTTCGGTATTTTTGGGATAGGAAGTCTATGAAGTCAGCCACTTCAAGCTGTAAGCGGGGTGGCAGAGAGAAATATTTTTCCGACATTATTAATTTGTTTTCCATGTTTATAATTTTACTATAGAACCGTGAAGATTTCAACTGGAATCTCAGTTCTTCCCTATTCGCAATTAATTAATAATTAACAGCCAGGTCTGCCGGGTCCTCGAAATAGGGTTCTATAAAATCCGCGTAAATTTTTTCGTCCACGCCCACGCCCACCCGGTAAGTCGCAAAGAATACGGTATCGCCATCTTCGATGCGGTTATGGGCGGTATATTTTTCCATGAGGTCAAAGCGGCCGGCGCCGCAAAGGATAACCGGCGACGATCCGGGGCTGGAAGTTTTCGCGCGGCCCGGGCCGGAAAAGGTCCCGGTATTGTTCAATTGCACGAGTATTTTATGGGGGGCGCAGGAAAGATCAAGGGCCTGGAAGCGTTCTTTATATTTTATAAAGGGTTGTTCCTGTATCCAGCGACGGCCTTTTTCTAGGAGGCGATTGACTTCGCTTTCATTGTTTAACGTGTGATGGATGAGAACCAGGTGACGAAGGGTTTCCAGGTCATGGTCGCGGGCGGTCAGGGCTTTTTCCAGGAATTTGAGGGCCGCCCGGTACTGCCGGCAGGTAGAAAAGATGGCGCAAAGTTCCATGAGGGTTGGGATATTGAAGGGATTGATGCGATAGCTTTCTTTAATGTACTTATAATAGAGTTGTTTTTTCTCCCACCAGGTGGAACGCTTGTTTTTTTTCTCATAGTCCGCCCATTGCTTGTACATTAGAGCGAATTCCGTGCAGCCATGGATATTATCTGGCTCTATTGCCAATAATTCCTTTAAAATTTTCTCTGCTTCGTCATACCGTTTCCGGCGTTGATATATCTTACTTAACTCCGTGCGGGCTTGAAGATTTTTCTTGTCCAAATCCAGTAGTTCCAGCAGCACCTTGCCGGGTAGAGCCTTCGGTTACCCTCCGGCTCCCCCACAGACCCGGACGTGCGCAATTAACGCATCCGGTTCCTCATA
>JAUPLE010000600.1 GCA_030837085.1 Acidobacteriota bacterium
CTTTTTCTTTAGCCAATCCCGCGGCCCAGCGTGAATAGGTTCAATATTGTAGAGTTGAGAAAGATTGGAGGGAACTCCTCCGGTATAACTAAACCCTGTTGTTTTCTCCCAATCCAATTCGATAAAATCATTGTCCTGAAGAAAGAGATCCGCTAGCCCTTCTAACCCTCTTCTCACCGCAATGGTTCGAAACCCGGTAAATTTAGCTCCAATCTTCATTTTCATTGCGATCCGGGTATAAGCGCGAATTGCAGCATTAATACCGGGAGCATCCGGGCCGTGAATCACCAGCAAAGAATTTCCAATATTGTTACCTAATGGTGTGCAATATGAAGATAAATCCCACTGTAAGTTTTTCATTTTCCGATAGTTATCATCCTCTATTTTGGAGTTCTTTCCGCTATTTTTGATGATGTTATCCAGGTTATTGTCCAGTTCGATATTGATCCCCCTTAAAGTAACAACTTTTGCATATGGACCTTTTAATGGTTCCTTTAATCCTTTAACCGCTTTCCATGCGAAACGGCACCCCAGGATTCGATCTATACCGGAAGGACTTCCACCCCGTTGTGTGTATCCGGGAACAACACTTCTAATTTCCCACTTTGTGTAAGTTTGAAGGATATTCTCAATCGTGGGCAGTTTTAACTTTGCTCCTTCCGCCACAATGACCACTGTGTCTAATATTTTGTGTTCAAATAAATCGTCTAGATTTCTTTTAATCCTACCCAACCTCGGGAACGATGTTTCATCTTCAGGTAAGAAAAGGGCTTCCGATTCCGTAGCGATGGCAGTCGCTAGGGCTAAGTAACCACAATTTCGTCCCATAATCTCCACAACAAACGAACGGCGAAACGCAGCCGCAGTATCCCTGATTTTATCTATAAGCTCCACATTCGTATTGAGCGCCGTATCGACCCCCAGGCTCAGGTCGGTTCCCCAGATATCATTGTCTATTGTCGCGGGTATTCCTATCGTTCGCACCTGACATTCATCAAGCAAAATTTCCTTCATACCCCTGAATGATCCATCTCCACCGATAACGATTAAACCAGCCAGATCATTTCTAATGCTGTCCAATTTCTCTTTTATATAGGATCTTTCAAACGAGCCTCCCTCTTTTAAGTTTTCGCACCTTCCAGCACCAATCACAGTGCCGCCACGTGCTAATAACCCGCCTACACCACTGGTCTTAACACGCTCGCTAACATCCCAATTAATAATCCCGTTATACCCATTTTTTGCAGCAATCACTATATAACTATTTTTTTCCCCCTTATCGCTTGCATTTTTATGTAACCAACACCGTACCGCCGCACGAAGCGCCGGATTCATTCCCGGTGCATCTCCTCCACTCGTCAATATAATTAACTGTTTTTTTCTATTAGGCATCGCTCACCTCCAAAAAAACATTTTTAATTTATTCTTAATATTAACTCTTATCACTTTTGAATGCAAAAATCAAGCGGATTTTCCTTTTTTTATTTTTATTGCCCGCATGCCCTTGTTTAGTTTATCCATGTCTTGTAATCACTGCGTATCGCCTGCCTGTTTGAAGAATTGCCCGGCGGCGGCGTATGACAAAGACCCCGGGACAGGGGCCGTGACCATCGATGCATCGCGCTGTCTAGGGTGTAAGTATTGTACCTGGGCGTGTCCCTACGATGCCCCGCGCTACAATGCCGCTCGCGGAGTGATTGAGAAGTGCGATTTCTGTATTGAGCGGCAGGAAAAAGGAAAGACTCCGGCCTGTGTTTGCGCTTGCCCCACCAAAGCGCTGCGAATAGGGGATTACGATGAAACCGGGGAAACTCAAACCATCGCCGGATTCACAAAGTCGGGGCTGCGGCCGGCCATTCGTTTCAAAGAATTGCGTAAACATCAGCAAGTCCCGGAAACTACTGCGCCCCCAGCGAAAGAATCTGTGGCCAGGCTCTTCGAGTCTTCGCAGCATATACCCGAGCCAAAGATCAAATTAAGGGCGGAGTGGGTGCTGCTGCTTTTTACTACTTTGGCGGCCCTGCTGGTATCATGGTTAACCGTCATGCTGCCGACGCCATCAGCCATTAATCCGTATATATTCCTGGGGGCTGGGGCATTGGGCCTGGGGCTCAGCAGCGTGCATCTGGGGAAAAAGCAGCGGGCCTTCCGGGCAATTTTCAATATAAAAAGCTCCTGGTTGAGCCGGGAAATACTCTTTTTTTCACTTTTCCTGGGATTGTCGGCGGCTTACTTGCTTTTCTTCCCGGGAGTCCCGGGTTTTGGCCGGGCAGCCGTGGCAATTGGTTTCATCAGCTTATTCTGTATCGACCGGATTTACCAGGTGGCCATGCAGGTGGGGCCTTTGAATTTTCACAGCGCGCATACGCTCTTGAATGGTCTGTATCTTACCGGAGCACTGATGGGAAACGGATTGATTTTCGGCTTGATGGGCGGATTAAAACTCTTTCTCTATCTTTACCGCAAACTGTATTTTAAGCGAACCGGGCGGAAGATACGACCATTGGTGAGTTTTCTACGGCTCAGTACCGGGTTCTTAGTCCCGCTCATCCTGCTGGCGGTGAATCCCGGGACCCTGATAAATTATTATGGTTATATTATTATTAGCGTTATTATCGGCGAGGTGATCGACCGTACGGAATATTACGATGAAATAGACATTGTCACCCCGCGCAAGCAGATGTTGTTGGATTTGGAAACCGCCCTGCCATGAAAAGGCCGCGGCGATGTAGGGGTTTGATTTCATCAAACCCAAAAGATGAACGTCGGTGAAGGGCTTTCATCATGCCATTTTCCCTTCTCCTCTTTCCGAACCAGGATGATTACTTCCATTGGCAGCCAGGAACCTTTTTTCAAAACCATCACGGATGGACGGTTCCTGGACCTCCAAAAATTTTTGATTAGGGTGCCTTTAAATTCCCGTTTACTTATATTTAACCCACCGCATGATCTCTTTCACAGATGGCTTTTTCCCATACATCAGGATGCCCACCCTGAAAATCTTCGCCCCTAACCACGCCAGGAACATGGTAAATGCTATACTCAATATTATAGAAAGCAATATCTGGCTAAAAGCCGGCACCGCAATAGTAATCCTCATAAACATCAACGTGGGCGTAAATAACGGGAATAACGACGCCAATACCACCATCGGCGTATTGGGATTCTGCGTCACCATAACCCCGACAATAAACGGAATTATCAACAAATACGTCAACGGCGCGGCAAACTGCTGGGCCTCCTGGTCCGTGTTCACCGACGCCCCCACTATGGAAAACATAATGGAAAACATGAAATACCCAATTACAAAAAAGATAACGAAATAAATCGCTAACTCCGGCGTCAAAAATTGCAAAACACTTTTATCAATACCGAACAAAGACCCCCGCATGAAATACACCGCCAAAAGCATCCATATTCCCACCTGCGTCAAGCCCGCCAACCCGATGCCGATTATCTTCCCGTAAAAAAGCGTCTGCGTGTCCGTCGAAGAAATTAACACCTCCACGATCCGGCTGTTCTTTTCCTCGATCACTCCCCGCATTATCAATTGCCCATATGCCATGATAATTGAAAAAAGAATCGTCATCATGAAAATCGACATCATATACTCCATCCCGGAACTAACCCGCGTCGTCCCCTCCTTTTTCACCTTGAACGTACCCAGGTTCACATCCCGTATCGCCTCGGCCACAATCTTAAGATCAATATCCCGCTCCCGTAAAATCTTTTCCGATAAAATCTTCTGCACCGTTTCCGAAATATAGCGGTTCGTCTCAAAATCGGAAATATTCAATGCACAAAAATAAATCCTCCGGCTCTCTTTCACATTTCCCGGGATCAACACCAACCCATCAATCTCTTTGCTTAAAATCTTATCCGTGTACCCCGGGATCAATTCAAGCTGGACCTCCTGCTTACCGGAAATTTTCTGCTCATATTCCTTAATCAATTTATCCTGTTGGGCGATTTCACTCGAAGAAGCCGGGGTGGCCATAAATGTCAAGGATAAATGCGACAGCGCTTCAGTGTCGGCTTTACTTTTTTCTGTGAAGGACTGTAAAACAATCCCCGAATGATCTTCGATTAAGATCGTTTTTTCCTCGCGCCCTACCCGGCTCAGCATCAGGGGCAAGAAAACAAAAGCGCCCATCAGAAGCGGCGTTAAGATGGTGGAAATCACAAAAGATTTTTTCTTAACGATCTGCAGGTATTCTTTTTTAATGATGGTCCAAAGCTTCATTTTGCCGCCCCCTCTTTGACTTTCCGGATAAATATATGGTTCAAGGATGCTTCCGTCACCTGGAACCCGCTGACCGATACCCTGGACGCCAGTTCCTTTAAAAGCGTATCTTTTAGATTCATATCGGCCAGTTCGATTTCCATTTCATTACCGTAGTCCCTGACCTGTTTCACATAATCCAGGGACGATATGAAAGCAGAATCCCCTTCGTAGTTTACTTTAACAAACTTCGTGCCGAATTCCCCTTTCACATCCGCCAGGCTGCCGTCCAGGACCTTTTTGCCCTTATCGATCATCACCACGGCGTCAACGATCTTTTCCGCGTAATCCATCAGGTGCGTCGAGAAAATAATGGAAACCCCTTCTTTTTTCTTTTCCCGGATAATATCTTTGACCAGTTCGATGTTCAAAGGGTCCAGGCCGGAAAAAGGTTCATCCAGGATCAGCAGGTCCGGCGAGTGGATGATGGTGACGATGAATTGAAGCTTTTGGGCCATACCCTTGGACAACTCTTCCACCTTTTTATCCCAATATTTTTCCAGGGAGAACTTCTTCAGCAGGTCTTTTCCCTTTGATCTGATTTCCGCCAGTTTCA
>JAUPLE010000601.1 GCA_030837085.1 Acidobacteriota bacterium
CTGCCTTTAATATACCCAATATGCCGATAATCAAATCGATGGAACGTTCCATCATAATACCTAAAATATCGTCCGCCAGGACGCCTTTTTCAATTAATAACCCGGCCAATCCACCGGATTGTGCATTTAATTGGCGGTAGGTCAATCTGACCGGTCCGACTGGTCTGACATGTCCGACATCCCCGACAAGTCCGACATGGTCCGGCGTTTTTTCCACCTGTTCTTCGAATAATTGCGGGATGGTTTTTCCTTTATGATAACCCTTTTCAGTGTTATTGAAATCGAATAATATTCGCCTCTTTTCTTCTTCATTGATAATTTCCAATTCAGACAGCACTGGGTCCGGAGCTGCCGCCAATAATTGCAATATCCTCCTGAAATAAGCGATAAATCTGTCAATCGTAGACGGCTTAAACAGCTTGGTGCAGTATTCAAAAATTAGAAATATGCTCCCGCCCATATCTATCACAGTCAGCGTCATATCGAATTTCGCTGTGCCTCCTTTATGCATATAGTCATTTAAATTCGCTTCGTGTATTACCTCTTTAGCCCCTATTTCTCCCGCGTACTCTTCCCGGGTTATTAAATTTATCATCACATCGAATACAGGGTTTCGCCCAGGGTCTCTATCTCTCTTTCCCGATACATTTTCCACCAGATCCTCGAAGGGGTATTCCTGGTTCTCATAAGCTTCCAGTGTCCGGTCTTTCAATTCGCTTAAAAACAGCTTAAACCTCTTTTCACCACACGGTTGATTCCTCAGGGGAAGCGTATTGACAAACATCCCGATGATGCGCTCAAGGTCAGCATGCGGCCTCCCCATTACTGGAGTGCCCACGATAATATCTTCCTGGCTGCTCAATTTTGAAAGCAGGACATTAAATACCGCTAAAATAGTCATAAAAAGAGTTGTATTCGCTTCTTTCGCCAGCGCCTTTGAAGTGAGGCTTTCTTCTCCACTCAAAACAAATTCAACGATATTACCGGCAAAACTTTGGACCGCCGGTCTTACATAATCGGTAGGAAGCATAAGTACCGGGAATTCATCAGCAAACGCCCTTTTCCAATATGCCCCCTGCTTTAGTAATAATGCCCTTTGAGTTTCATTATTCTGCCATTCGGAATAATCCCTGTACTGGAACTTAAGTCCAGGTAAGCCTTCCCCTTTATGATAATACAATTTATTGAATTCATCTCTTAATATTAACTGGGATGCCCCATCCGTAATGATATGATGCATGTCCACTATTAATTCAAAACTGTTTCCTTCTGCCCTTATCAACCCCACCCGCAGTAACGGCGCCCTGGACAAATCAAAAGGGCGAACAAAATTCTTTATCATTTCGGGCGACCACAAGCCCCCTGCTCCCTGACGCCCGTCTCCTAATATTTCAATTTCAAATTCCACATTCTCATGAATTCGCTGTACCGGTTCATCCCCGAAAAATTCGAATGATGTTCTTAAACTCTCATGCCTTTCTATCAAACGTCGGAAAGTATTTTCCAATATTTCGTTATTAACCCTTCCCTCCAACCTTAAAATAATCGGGAGGTTATAAGCGGTACTGACCGTGTCCATTTGTTGTAAAATGTATAATCTTTCCTGGGCAGGGGATAATTTATAATATTCTTTTTTCTCTACTTGTTCTATAAAAACAAAGGCCGATTCAGCCGTATTTTTTAAGTAATTGGCCAGTTCCATTATCGTGGGTTTTAAAAAGATTTCGGTCAATGGTACCCTGGCATTTAATTCTTTATGTATCTTTGAGATTAATACATTGGCTTTTAATGAGTGGCCTCCCAGTTCGAAAAAACTCGCATCCATACTAATAAGTCCTTTATCTATTCCCAGGATTCCTGACCAGATTTCAGTCAATTTTTCTTCTATAGCGTCCCGCGGGGCTATATATCCATCTCCTTTTTTTGTTTCATGTTCCGGTAATGCTTTCGTGTCTAACTTACCGTTGGGCGTTAAAGGCATTTTAGACAACCGTACAAAATACGCCGGTATCATATAATCCGGCAATTTAGCAGATAAATATTCCCGCAATTCCGAGGTTTTCAATTCTCTAGCTGCCACCACATATGCGCATAGATTGTATTCTTTTTGTCCTCCCGTACCTTCTTCATTTGCAATTACCACTGCCTCTTTTATTTCCGGGTGAGTTAGCAAGCAATTTTCTATCTCGCCTAATTCGATGCGAAAGCCCCTTATTTTGACCTGCTGGTCAATCCTGCCCAGGAACTCGATATTACCGTTATCTAACCATCGCGCCAGATCGCCGGTTTTGTAATTAATATAGGTCCTATTGGCCCTATAAGACCTATATTTGTCAAATCTTTCCGCAGTTAGTTCCGGGTTGTTTAAATAACCGCCTGCCACACCGTCGCCGCCGATATACAATTCTCCCGGGATATTCACCGGACACAGGTTATTGTCTTTGTTCAAAACCAGCAAACTTCCATTACCCACCGGCCCACCGATAGGCACGCTGGTGAAGTCAACGAATTCATTCTCTTCGCTGCGCCTTGCCTACAATACCGCAGAAATAATCGTGGCCTCCGTGGGGCCATACAGGTTAA
>JAUPLE010000602.1 GCA_030837085.1 Acidobacteriota bacterium
ACGCCTACCACGGCTAATTTCTTTTGGTTTAAGAATTGATCGACATCTAATTTTCTTGTCATCTGTTTCTCCAAATTAAAATAATCAAAAGTTTTTAGGGGTCCAGGACCCTTTTTTCCAAAATGGGGCGGCGCCCCAACCCTCCTTGCACGGCTCTGGGTTTTCCTTCTTTGAAGACATCATCTCAAATCCTTGTTTTTTTGCACCTTTTTTTGAGGTATTAGTAAAATTTTGGCCCCCGGCAGGGGAGGGGGATTGTCGCATGAACTATGGCTCAATGGAGATTTTTCCATTGAACGGATTGTGAGATTAACCGGCCTTACTGAGGAAGAAGTAAGAAGGCTTTTTTCTTGAATATTTTGAGGTTGACATCATTCCCTTTTTTTTATAAACTTTACCAATGGAAAAAGATTTTAATGAGTGAGGGATAACCTGGTTTGAGAATACTGAAAATGTCCGTCAAATGTTATTGACTGCCGTTTAAACTTGTGTTATATATAAATATTAAAAGAGTCGATGATTGTAAGCATCGATTGAGAAGTGGAAACTCCCGCCCCATATACCTCGAATCGCATATAAAAACGGTGACCGGGACAGACAGAAGGCACCCCTATAGACTATGTAAGGGTGACGTAAATCGCCTGTCACCTTAAGACCCTATTGACAAGTCAGTAAATTCCTTCTAAAATTGCTTGTGTGAAAATGAATAATTCTACCGGATTGATTGTTCGAGATAAGGTAAATGCAAAGCTGCCCAATATAATTGCAATACCAACAACGGAAAAAGCCAATAAACAATTTATCAATACCCCTGAGAAAACCCGACAGAGGGAGTTAGGACAATTTCTAACCCCACCCCCTATAGCTGATTTCATGGCATCGCTTTTCGAAGCATGCTGGCCTGATGTGAAATTACTGGATGCAGGCGCAGGCACCGGTACGCTGTCGACAGCTTTGATCAAACGCCTTTGTCACCAAATGATAAAGCCCAAAAGCATATCTCTTACCGCTTATGAAATAGATGCTTCGCTTATCGACAGTTTGTACCGATCCATTCGATATTGCCGGGAAGAATGCCGCCGCGCGGGTATTGTGTTTACAGACGATGTTTATAACGAGGATTTTATAAAAGCGGCCATCTCTATGACGGAAAAAAATTTGTTTTCCACATCCCCGCGGCGATTTAATGCAGTTATTGTAAATCCCCCTTACCGGAAAATCAATAGTAATTCCAGCGCACGATTATTACTACGTTCGTTAGGGATAGAGACCAGTAATCTTTATTCCGGTTTCCTGGCGATTTTATCCAGGTTGGTGGCCGACAATGGCGAAATGGTAGCTATTACACCACGAAGCTTTTGCAATGGCCCTTATTTCAAATCTTTCCGTGAAGAATTCCTGGAAAAAATGTCACTACGACGGCTGCATGTGTTTGAATTACGCTCCGCTGCCTTCAAGAACGATAATGTACTCCAGGAGAATGTAATTTTACATGCCGTGAAATCGACGAGAAAACCTGATAAAGTAATTATATCAATTGGCAGCGGGGATCATGGCGAAAACAGAAAAGAAAGAGAATGCTTTTACCGCGATGTGGTTTCACCCCATGACCCGGGAATGTTTATTCATCTTATAACCGATGATAGCCAGGATATCGTACGCATACATATATCAAAATTCTCAGCCTCCTTGACGGACCTGGGTTTAGAAGTCTCTACCGGGAAAGTGGTGGACTTTCGTGCCAGGGAATTCCTGCGGCCTCAGCCGGAAAAGGGAACTGTTCCGCTTATTTATCCCTGTCACTTTACAAAGAGCTATATCCGGTGGCCCAGGTTAAATGGTAAAAAGCCGAATGCAATAATTAACAATACCCTTACAAAAGATTTGTTAGTCCCGGAAGGGATTTATGTGCTTACAAAAAGATTCACTTCAAAGGAAGAGAAGCGTCGAGTTGTCGCATGTATCTATGACCCTGACCGCGTTTCTTCCTCTTTCATCGGTTTTGAAAACCACCTGAATTATTTTCATGCCAATGGGCTGGGATTGCCGATGAACCTGGCCAGGGGATTATCGGCATTTTTAAACTCTTCGATGGTAGATGTTTATTTCAGACAATTCAACGGGCATACCCAGGTGAATGCCACTGACTTGCGGAGTATGAAATATCCATCAAGAGGAGAACTGGAAAAACTAGGTGCTCATCTTGGTGATAATATATACAGTCAGAACGAATTGGATGAATTGTTAAATAAGGAGTTCAATATTGAAGATCAATATTCCTGAGAAAAGTGCATTAATCAAACAACGAAACAATGAGGCAGTAGAAGTTCTAAAATTACTTGGTTTTGGACCAAGGCAATGTAATGAAATGGCGGCATATGTTTTATTGGCGCTGCTTGATCTTAATGCTGAAAAAGTATGGAAAAAAGCTGAAAATCCAATGCGTGGGATAACTCCGATCATCGAGTTCATTCGCCAAAACTTCGGTGTAAAATATGCGCCAAATACACGAGAAACAGTGCGGG
This sequence comes from Acidobacteriota bacterium, assembly GCA_030837085.1. Classification (GTDB taxonomy): domain Bacteria; phylum Acidobacteriota; class Aminicenantia; order UBA2199; family UBA2199; genus JAKAGC01. Next base: position 2,526 of record JAUPLE010000602.1, read on the forward strand.
ACGAAGCTGTAAAATATTTTGCTGAAGCCGGGATATTAATGCGAAATCCCGATAACCCAGCCCGGCCGACAAACAGTGGAAAAACGGTTTACCAGGTTGAAGTTAATGCTCTTGAACTATTCCGATCTTATGGTTCTAAAACCTGGGAGAGAAAATTAAAGAAATATTTGGCAAATCGTGAAAAAATCCGAAGCGAACTTAATCGCAAGAGAAAACTCACACGAATTCCTGTAAAATTACCAGGTAAGGAAATCGTGACATTATCGCCCGGTGGACAAAATCCGTTAATTAAGAGGATCATCGAAGAATTTTGCTCACGCTTTGCACCAGGGGCTTTCATTGTCTATATCGGTGACGCAGAGAACAAATTTTTGCATATGGACGCAGACTATTTGAAACGTCTGAGGGTCGTTATAGAGCCATCTGCCAAAATGCCGGATGTGGTAGTGCATGATAAGAAACGTAACTGGCTTCTACTCATAGAAGCTGTAACCAGCGTTGGCCCGATAGACGGGAAGAGGCGTAGGGAACTGAAATATTTGTTCAAAGGGTGCACTGCCGGATTAGTTTTCGTTACAGCTTTTGAGAATCGCCAATCATTTGGACGATTCCAAAATATTATCTCATGGGAAACTGAAGTTTGGATTGCAGAAGACCCAGATCATATTATCCATTTTGATGGGGAAAGATTTTTGGGACCATATCCTGACGTAATGCCCGAATGTAAAGAAAAAGCATAAGATGACTATCACAGTAATGTTTCACCTGGGGAAAAAAGTAAAACAGTCTGCCCTGGATACCGTCAGGGACACAAATGCCCGCGTCGTAGGGGCGAACCGCCTTGTTTCCGTGTTCGCCCTTTTATAGGCCGGGGCATCTGGCCCTCCCTGCTTTTTTTTCTTCTTATCTTCCTCTCTTCTTATTTTCAAACCTTTTTCTGTTGCCTTCTGGTAGCCCAAAAGTGGAGGGGAATTTTCTCGCCTGTTTCCTAATTTGTTTACATTTGTAAGGTAGCGTTGAAAGATCATCCGCAGCTTCT
>JAUPLE010000603.1 GCA_030837085.1 Acidobacteriota bacterium
TGGGACCTGTCGGCCTCAAAGGCTTTGCACGCTTTATCCGTCATTTCCTTGAGCGACTCAGGATCATCTTTTCCCCTGGCATATAAAACCTGCGCCTGTATTCTTAATGCGGGTGCAATATAGAAAGTGCTGTATTGGGCGGCAAATTTTTCCTTTTTCTCCGGATCCTGTTCTGAAGTCTGTTGTTGGCTTATCAATTTATTGGCTAAATCGATCATCTGGCCCGAATACTGGTAAGCCTTTTCCATGTCCTTTTTGGTGATATTGTAAGAATTGGCAAGGACAAGGAAGAGCCGGAGCTTGTTGGAATCATCGAGGTCCGCGTATGTTATCGCTTGTTCCGCGGCCTGGATTGCCTCATCATATTTAGTTACCTGGAAAGCAGTGTCGGCAAGGTTAATATAAAGAAATTTGGCAAACTTATCTTTCTGATCCCCAAATTCTGCCTGGTAATCTTTCAGGTACTGGAACCTCAAGTTGATGTCTTTTTCTGTGATCGCTTTCGTCCACATCTCTTCCTTTTTACTGGCTGAAAATAATGAAAAAGATATTACCAGGACCGCTATACATACGATGGAAAATTTTTTAATCTTCATATGGTCTCCTCTAAGTTCTAAGTGAAATGTAAATCGTACGAGGAGATATTATAAATGAAATCACGCCTTTTTTCAAGCCCAAATTTTAGGAATTGATTTTATGAAGGAAATGGTTTATATTTCTTTCCTAGAAATACAATGAGCGGGTTTATATAAAAAAAAGGATGACAGCAATGAAGTGGGTATCTTTGACCATAAACGGCGCAGATGTCAGCGTAGCCTTTGATGAGAACAGTATTCATATTTACAATGCTTACCCCATCAAAGACGATTTGAAATTGAGGGGCTACCGCTGGAATCCCACTGAAAAAAGCTGGCTCATCCGCCCCGGGACCGAATCCGAGGTTACCTCGGAAATAGAAAAACTTAAAAATAATCTCAAGACAACTATCCCTGCTTCGGCCCCGGCCATGCCGGTTAAACCTGTAGATCGTTCGGAACTGGCCCAATTCCCCGATTCCTATTCCGTGGCAGACCTGCGCAACCGCATCGATCGTTTGATCAGGGAAGGTATCCGCGGCAATACCTGGGTTCGCGGCGTCATCGCCTCGGATGTGAAAAATTATCAATGGGCCTCATACCTTGACCTGAAAGATGAGGATGAAAAATTGGATATCTTTTTCCGGGTGGAGGTCAAGAAAGCCAATATCGAGAAAATCAACCGGAAATTGAAAGAGTCCGGTGTGGCCCAGTCCCTGGAAAAAGACCTGCCGGTTTTCTGTAATGTTGAAGTTTATCTGCCGTTAAGGAATGTAATCGATGTCCGGTTAAGTTTGCTGGATATCCTGCCCGAATATACCCAGGCTAAAATCAGGAACCAGCGGGAGATCACCCTTGATAAATTAAAAGAAGAAGGAATCCTGGAGAACCAGAAAAAATTGCTCGCGCCTGTTCTTATTTCCCGCATTGGACTTATCACGTCGGGGCAGGGGACATCCATTCACGATATCAACGCCGGCCTGCATCCTTATGGCCACAAGTACCGCTTCTTTTTCGTGGATTCGCGTATGGAAGGGGCCAATGCCGTGGACATGATTATCCAGGCCCTGGATTTCCTGGAGAATCATCCGAATATTGAATTGGACGCCGTTATTATTGCCCGCGGCGGCGGCAGCGAACAATCCCTGGCCATATTTAACGACTTGCGTCTATGCCGTCGGGTTTGCCAGGCCCGTATTCCTATCCTCACGGCCATTGGTCATGAAAAGGATATCTCAGCCATCGAACAGTGCTCCTGGTTGACTCCTACGCCTGCTACCCCTTCGGGAATAGGCAAATATCTCCAGGACCGTTATGTCAACCTTCAAGAACAACTCTCCATTACTATTACCCGCTTGATCCATCATTTCAGCAATGTACAACTCAGGGAAATGGAAAAGATTAACTCTTATTTAAGAAATATCCCGGCCCAGGCTTCCGGTTGCCTCCGGCAGCGGGAAGAGCGATTCTTTTCACGGCTCCGTGGGTTGGAGCAGTCTATGACCTATACCGTGCGGGACCAGGGGCGGCGTATTACCGTATTAACCCGTCAACTGCTGGAAAAAACCGCCGCGCTGCGTCAAAGAGAACTCAAACAGGTGGAAAAGACGATTCTAAAATTGGATTTTGAGAAACGGCGCAGGGACAGCCTGAAACAACAGGAAGAAATCCGGCGTAAAGCCCGGAATTTATTGGCGCAGGCCCTTAAGAATTTTAACGACGCCCGGGAGGATATCCGGGTCCGCAAGCAATTGGTCCAGGCCAATGATCCGCAGAATATATTGGAAAAAGGATTTACCCTGACACTGGATGAAGGCAACCGGGTAATAAAATCACTAAAGGAGTTTATGCAAAAAGAGCGCGCCATTTTAAAATTCCATGACGGCGCTGCCAGGGTGAAAAATGAGTCGAAAAAGGAGGAAACATGAGTCAGAAATCCCGCAAGTATGAAGATAATTATGCCGTACTGGAACGGATTACCGAGTCTTTGAATAAAGATGAAGTAGGCATCGATGACCTGGTGGAAAAGACCAGGGAAGCGTTGAACGCGGCCCGCGTCTGTATGGAGATATTGAATGAGCAGAAAGGCGAGTTCCAGAAACTGGAAACGGAATTTTCCCAATTGCTGCGAAGTTCCACTGAAGTGGCTGCATCTCCTGCAGTTAGTGAACCCATCGAGACCGGCGAATTTGACGCCGCCGGTGAGTCCGATGAACCTGACGAAAACCGCATCGGCCAGGATGATCCCTTTTAAAAATGAAAAAAGTAATATTAATAGTCATTGTCTCTTATATACTGGTAATAGGGGTGGTTTTTTATATATATTTTGGCCCCGGCGTTACAGCCGCCTATGAATCCTTAAAGTGGAAGGACATCGAGACCGTGGCGCCGGTAGGAGCCAGGGTAAAAATCTACCAGGATAATGGTTGGGATGTCTATTCCCTGAGAAAAGCGGCCTTATTTATAAAGGTGGCGGTAAAACCCACCATGGATGTGGCCGGGTTGCCTGCTTATGCACAAAAGTTACTATACAAAGCGTCTGTAAGGCCTGGCGAGATATATTACATTGCCAATCCCAGGAAGACCATCGAGGTGGTATATGCCCGCACCATGGGGGATATGACCCTTTATTTCAGCGTGGCTTGCCCTTCCCTTTTTTCCGGCCGGTATATAATGGATAAAATAACCGGGCAATGCCTTTATAAAGGGGAGAAAGTGACGCCGTCCACATCATCCGCGTATCCTGCCCCGCTGCGCTGTTATATTACGGACTACCTATTTATCGGCGCCATGACATTGCCTCTACTAATCATCCTGGTCATATTTTTCCTGTCCGGGAAAAAACCGAACGCGAAACATTTTATCGGAGACCCTATCCGCTGTGAGGAGAGTAATATATATTTCACAAGGATAATGAGGTTTCGCAGGAAAGGCAATTTATGTTACCTGGCTTTAACCGCCTCCGGTCAATTGAGAATGTTTCTATTCATGAGGCCATTATGGGCGATCGATCTCCGCCTGAAGAGACCTGATCTGAAAATCGAGGCTAATAAGATCATATTACAAACTGAAAAAGAAAAGATCGTATTCTGGTCAACGAAGATACAGGAATGGCAAGAAGCGCTGAGATTGTTTTCGTATTAAAGGTTAAAGAAAAAATGATGAAATTTCTAAGATTAAGAAAGCAGGTAGAAAAGAAAGTAGAAGAACCGGTAATCATGGAATTCGAGGGCATACCTTTTGTCGTCATTCGGCGGCGGGTGAGATATTCCCGCGTGGAGTTCAAAAATAACGGCCTGAGAGTTATCGTACCCCGCGGCATCGACCCCTTAAAAGTCCTGGAAGAAAACAGGACCTCTATTTTGAAAAAATACCGTAAACTCATCTCCCAGGTAGAAACCGCCCGCGAAAAATCATTGGTCCACTGGACAGCCAGGGAGTTTGAAACGCTTATATCTTCCTATATCGAACAGTATTCCAGGCAATTGCAGGTCAAAGTCAAAGAAATCAGGTTCAGGAAAATGAGGCGCAGGTGGGGCAGTTGCCGTTCCGATAGAATCATTACCTTTAACCGTTATATGCAATTCATACCGGAGCCCTTGATTGCCTATATCGTTTTCCATGAACTGGCCCACCTCATTGTTCGCGGTCACGGCCAGAGGTTCAAGAGAATCATTGCCCAGCAGTTTCCGCTTTACCGGCAAATGGATAAAGAGCTGAATTTATATGGTTTAAAACTATTGACATAACGACATGATGACATAACGGCATGACCTTTGCCCGCGAACCACGCGAAATACGCGAAAAATATATTTAAGGAGATGACAATGAAACATAAAGGTTTAATCATCCGCAACGCCCTCTTAACTCTTATCTTTTTGGTTATTATTTTCCCTCCCTTTCAGTTACCCGGTGTGGAGGTCGATCCCGGGATTAAAAATTTCGACGACCTGGCAAAGGTCGTTGATACAACACTGGAACAAATCGAAAAATCCCCCAATGACTGTGACCTGTTGAATAAAGTCGCACGGTTGGTGTTTTTAAGAGGAGAA
>JAUPLE010000604.1 GCA_030837085.1 Acidobacteriota bacterium
GATGCCGCTTTCGCAGCTACTTAACACGATCAATTCCGCGTTCAGATTTAAGTTATATGTCTCACCGGAATACAATATACCGTCTTCCTGCGCTTCCAGGGGTCCGGGCTGCGTGGAAGACGGGGACTGGGAAAAAAGCAAGCCCGAGAGTTTCGGGTTTTCCAAATCATTCAGGCTGTGGGTGGCCACATGGATAATGCTGTAATCCTTCATATATATGGATTTAAAGCGATCTTCCGATGCGGCATCACGGAAATATCCACTGGCTTGTATCCCTTTACTTTTGAACAAGCGGATAATCGAATCTACTTCTTGTTCCGTGCTGGGTAACCGGGGATAGCGTTTCCCCTCGATAACCACATCCCGTGATTTTTTTACCTGGAGTTCTTCTCTTGCTTTTTCGTCCTCTTCGCCCGGGTTGCTGAATACCGGGGCGAAACCGACAAAACCGGCATTGCTGTTGATATTACTAAATCGTTTGGCAGAGAAATTTTGCAGCCACAACCAGGTCGAGTAATGATAGCTAATGGCAAAATGTTTAATCATATAGTCCGCGGCGGAGAAGTTTTTCGCCTCCACGGCGTCTCCGGCCAGGGACTCAAACGGTACATAATATAACTGCCCATCCGGGATTATGATCAATTTTTTCTTATTATTGATATGTCGCCAGATGGGTTCCATGAGCAGCCGGTACAATTGGCGGCTTAAAACCGGGAATTCCTGTTCTTCGATTTTCTTGATGGCCTGGTAACAGGACTCAATCACCTGGTTAAAATCTTTATCGACCGGCATAGAGGCCACCTCCAGGTCATCCCGGGTAAGGACAAATATATTCATGGTCTCCTGGCCCATGAAATATTCGATAAAAGCCTCTGTGGGGTCCAATGCCTTTTGCAGGTCCGGGACCGTTACCGGCTGGCGATTGTATTTGAGGTCGTAATATTTAGGGTACTGGCTCTCGAAATATTCCACCAGTCGCTGATATTGATCTTTCAAGTCGAAATAATGGTTTTCCAGATTTTTGACTCGTTGTCGGTCGGCGTTTTCCCCGGCCTGGTATTCTTTTTCAAGGAATGTGTCGTACAGGTTCAGATCTTCTTTCAGTTTCTTTTCTTTTTCCAGCAGGTCGTCCGGGATCCCGGCGAAACGACGGGCCCTGGATTCTGCCAGCGTTTCCATTAATACAGCCGCTTTGCTCTTTTCCGATAATGTAAATGCCGCTTCTTTATACTTATCTTTGTCTTGCGTTTCATCGTCCATTTCGTAAAGCATTAAAGCGGTTTGAATCCCATTATCATAGATTTCGTGGCTTTTTTCCCCGAAAAACAATTTATAACTTTCCGACTTGTATCCCCTACGCATCTCTGCCACCATATCCGCCATCAGCAGATATGTAGTCAGGGCCAACCGCAGGTCTTTGAGCCGGGAGGGGTTATATAGATAGCGTGTTTTCAGGACTTCTGCCTTAGCGCCCAGGATTTTTAGCAGTCGGTCTTTTAAGAGGACCCGGTCGGTATCCGGGTTTTTATAAATATTATGGGCCGAGTAACCCGGGGCAATGATACTAATAGCTTTTTGATATGAAGTAAGGGCTTTATCAAACAGATCCATTTTAAAGTAAATTTTCCCCAGTTGGTAATGGATATCGGCTGTATCGGGTTTATCATTGCCTCCTGTTTCTTCTTCAAATGCCAGGGCTTTATTGAGGAACCACAGGGCTTCGTTATCATCTCCTTTTAAGCGGAGGCATATGCCGATGTTCCGGTAACTGGAAGCGACTTCCGGGCTTTCTTCGCCGTAGATATTGACGCGCAGGGAGAAGGCTTTGCGTTGGTATTCCAGGGCGCGGTCAAAGTCTCCTTCAAAGGCGTAAAGAATACCGATGTTCTCATAAATAGCGGCGAAAAGGGCGTCGTTGGTTCCATAGGTATCGCGGTAGGTGGTCAATGAACGGTTAAAATAATTCCTGGCGGAAGAGAAATCTTTCTTTTGGATATCCTTTTTATCAAGTAAACGATATTCTTTTATGACATCAAAGTCGACGTCCTGGAATTGGCGGACTTTGATAAAAAAGGATTTATTGGTGTTTGAGTGGGCTTTTTGAGAGTCGCCCTTGTTCCAATAAGCCAGGGCAATACTATTATAGGTCTTAGCCACTTCCGGGTGATCTTTGCCCAGTACTTCCAGTTGGATAACCAACGCTTTGTCATACATTTCGATGGCCAGGTCGTATTGGCCGCCGCGCAAATATTTATAGCCCAATTTCTGGAAACTTTTGGCCAGTTCCAGGTGTTTGTAGCCCAGGTTATTTTTGGTTGTTTCCAAAGCGTTGTTGAGTTCTTCCCTGGCTTTTTCGTAGTTGTCCAATTGTTGGTAGTTGTCGCCCAGGTGGATGTAGCATTCGATGGTTTTTTCCCATTCTTTTACTTTCGAATAAATCTCGATGGCTTTTCCCAGGTAGAAATTGGCGCTGTTGTACTGCGCTTCTTTAGCCAGTTTAGTGGCGTTAGAGGAGTATTCATCGGCCTGGATGGCCTGTGGGGGTCTAACGGGCGGCATTGGAGTAGTGGCAGGGTGTTCTTGTTTTGCGCACGCCCCGGCCAGGGCCAGAAGAGACAAGATTAACCAGAAGTACAAATAATTTTGTCTGCTGAGCATAGCATTATTATATATCAAAAGCGCCATTTAGAAAAGATAGGTTTGGTTCTAATAATAAAAAGCTTTTGTGGGGTGCTTTTCCCGGCCTGTCCCCTTCCCTTTTCCAGCCATGATTGGACCTTATCGTCAGGCTTATATTTGACACTATCGAAAACGATTTCGATGTAAGTTTCTTTATATAGTTTAGCTTTTTCCTAAAGGTTATCGAAGTGATCATTTTTCTCCTGGAGTAAGATGCCGATAGCATCATCGAGATCGTTTTCTTCGAAGGGCGTCGTGACGTTGGGTTTAACATCCACAGTCAGTAATGAAAAATGATCTTTTTTTAAAAAATCAGTATTTTTACTCTTGACATTTAAGACAGTCGCTGCATGATAAATCAAGCCTTTACATTATTTTGGTATGGAATTCTTTCCAATTTTTTGATATAATGACCCCATGAGAAAGAAATTGAACAAGATTGCTCTGGAATTTATCAGCGATCTGAAATATACCGAGTTCTGCGTACTCGTGGCCAGCTACATCAGAAATATGATCAATATCAAAGAGGATGAATTCTTTAAAATTGAAATATCCCTGAGGGAAGTCCTCAACAATGCCATTATCCATGGAAACAAAGCGGATAAAACCAAAAGAATTTGCGTAACCTTCTGGTGGACCCGTTTCCGCTTCTATATGAGCATTAAAGATGAAAACCGTGAGAAAGTGGATTTCGAGGTCATAAATAAGAAGCTGCGCAACAATGATATTTTGTCCTCCAGCGGTCGGGGAATTTTAATAATGAAAAGTTACATGGATAAAGTGGAATTTCGTCCTTCCCTTAACGGGACAGAAGTCATATTGGAAAAAAAGCTGTGAGCCGATTAAGCGAGCCTGTTCATGTCCTTGGTGTGGATACTACTTCTAAACATTCCTCCATCTCTATTTCCCATGGGGAGGAAATACTGGTGGAATATAATTTTACTACGCAGGACGGCTTGTCTTCATCGCTGGTCCCGGCCCTGGAATTCGTCCTCCGAAGCGCCGGTTTAAAACTCACGGATATCGATGTTTTTGGGATTTGCATTGGCCCTGGCCTCTTCACCGGCATCCGCGTGGGTATGGCAACACTCAAAGGCCTGCTCTTCCAACAAGACAAACCGGTGGTCCCGGTCCTATCCCTGAAAGCCCTGGCATACAAATACATTAAATCGGATTTTACCATTATCCCGCTGATCGACGCCAGGAGGGACGAGGTTTACATCGCCGGCTATATCTGTTTGGAAAAAAAAATCAAAGAAATCATTTCGCCGCAATTGATCAACATCCAACTACTGGAAGAAACACTTGATAAAATCGAAAACGTCCAGTTTATCGGCAGCGGCGCCGAGGTCCATAAAGAACTCATAAAAAAAAATTTCCTCTCCAGTAAAATATTTTATAGGTCCTCTTTCCTGGCTTCAGAGATTTGCAAGATGGCTTACCAGCAATTTTTGAAAAAGGAGTATATCACCGATTTGCAGCAGTTGCTCCCCTTCTATATCCGCAAGCCCGACGCGGAGATAAATTTCCCCGAAACATAAAGAAATGCCTCCGGCAGCCCGCAACATACTGATCCGTAAAGCGAGGCCCGCTGATATCGAAGCTGTTTATTATATTAAACAAGAACAGTTTTCCAATCCCTGGAAAAAACAATCCTTTTACGATGAACTGGACCATGATATTGCCTTTTTTTATGTGGCGGAGGATGGCTCAACACATGAGATTATCGGTTATATTATCTTTTGGATCATCCAGGAGACCCTGGAACTCCACGACATCGCCGTTATTGAAAAAAATAAGAAAAAAGGCATCGGGGCGCAATTAATGGATTTTATGCTGGAAATAGCCCGGGCCCGACAGGTTGAAGAGATATTCTTAGAAGTGAGACAATCAAATACTGCCGCCATCACCTTGTATGAAAAGTATAATTTTAAAAGGATCGATGTACGCAAGAACTACTATACGGAACCGGTAGAAGATGCAGCGATCTATGCTCTATTTTTAAAGTAGATAGTTAGGGTCTTTAAAGCGGAGATCAATATCGATTCGTTTTTGCTTCCAGAAGTCCAACGGGACCGAGTGAAAAGCATCGACTACGCGGGGATCAAATTGAATACCGGAATATTTTTTCA
>JAUPLE010000605.1 GCA_030837085.1 Acidobacteriota bacterium
ACCCGTAAAGAAATGCAACCCAGCGCCCGATTGGAATTTGAAATAAACAAAAGCAGGTACGCTGCGGAAAAAACAGGTGCTCATTGCCGGGTGGAAATTGAAGCCTGGTACGGCGGACAACCCATGGACAACATATCTCTCATTTCTCCATTGGGAAAAGTCTATGGAGCTGTTGGAAAAGGAGAACATTCCAGCTTCAATTCCCCTGACGGGATTATTTTTATTTCCAATAGCGCTTCAACTCCGGCTGAATTAAAGCGACAGGGTGTCTTCGTATCAATAACTTCAGACAATGGGCAAGCTCCGCAGGATGGCCAATGGGCGTTAGTATTCGAAAAAGCCGGTATATCATGTAAAAACTTTATTGAGGCATGGATTACAAAATCGGAAAAATGCGATACGCAATTTAAAAACGAAGGGCAACTCTTGAATACTATTTCTTTCCTGGCGTTCAGTAAAAAGGCCGTTTCAGTGGGTGCCTGGATACACAATGGCGATATAATAAAAGAAGCTGATTTCAGCAATAATCCATGCAAAACCGTTAATTGCCCGTCACCGATGCCAAGCGTCCTGGCCGCTGGGCGTGTGACAGTAGCCATTCCCGGTTTCTCAGAACCATTATCCCAGGAGGGTTCCAGTGTTTCAACAGCGTTGATTACCCGTTTCATTGCCGAGACATGGAGTGATAATCCTGGTTTAAATGCAGCGGATTTCAAAAAAAATTTGGAGGGTAAAGCTTTGACCTTCAACGCCGGTAAGTACCGTTGGAATGGTTTGGCTATTTACAGGTTGGTGGAAAAAGAAAATTCTCTTGCGATAGGGTCAGGTCTAAAGCAAAAGGTGACACAATGAAAATACGATTTTACTTAATCATTCTTATAATTTTAGGAATTTTACCGGTCAGCGTTATGGCAGGTGACGTCCGGTTTTCATTAGGCGAGTATATATTGGATGATGAATCAAATCCCGGCTGCCTTAAAGAAGGAAAAGACGGCAAGATTTATATCTCCGACAAACTAACTTATTCAATAAGGGTCTTCTCAGCGGAAGGCAAATATCTCTATTCGATGGGTGGAAAAGGGGAAGGGCCCGGTCTATTCAAGCGTTGGATGGGCGCATACGATATCGACGCCCGCGGACAAATTTGCCAGGTCGATTTTGCCAATGGGAATGGCAGGATTACTCGTTTTTCCCCGGATGGAAAAGTAATCGATAGTTTCCGCATAGACGCCCAAAAGAAAAATTGGGGAATGTCTATTTTTTGCAGGAATACTGATGATTTTCTCATCGATTTGGGCGGAAACCCTATAATCGAAAACCATAATAAGCTTTTTTATATGGGGGGGACCAGTTTATTCTGTATTCTTGACGGCAAAGGTTTATGGAAAGAGACAATCCATGAAGACAGGTTCTTTTATGATTTTTCCAGTGAGGCGCAGGATTTATGGCCCCATATACCTTATTTAAATTATATGATTTCTGCTTATAGTCCGAAGAGGGATACCCTGGCTTTCCAGAAAACATCGGAAGACCAGGTTACCATTGTCGACCTAAAAACAAAGAAGAAACTGCGCATTCCCAACGGGTTTAGGAGCACGCCATTAAGCAAACAGGATATTGATTCATGGATCGAAGACGAAAAAACAGTGAATCCCTTGTTTAATGTTTTACTTCCGTATTACAATAAATTCCGAAACTATGGGATTGATTTCATTGCCAACAAGCCGATCGTTGATCGTCTTTTTTTTAATCACCAGGGGGAGTTGTTCATTTCGCAGTTCGATAAAGCGAAAAAGACATATACCGTCCATAAGTTTTCAATCGATAATCAGTACTTACAGATGAAAGTGCTAGACAAAATTCCAGCCTTCATTGGGAAGGACCGGTTATATTATATGATATACGATGAAGATACGGAAATTTATACAGTTGAGGTAAAAACGCAGGATGATTTTTTTATGAGGTGGATGAAATGAATCTAATAGAGAAAAGTAAATTTACAGTATTGTTGATAATGGCAATCGTTTTGTTAACCCCGGCCCTCTATGGAGGTTAAAACAGTAAAAAGTTTGGATTCAGGAGAAATAACGAATGAATAAATTCTTAAAACAGTTCACAAGCATGGTATCACTGTGCCTGCTATTCGGCATGTTGGTTTTCTCTCAAGTCCCGATCGATCTATCGGAAAAAATAATGAAAATAAAAGGACAATACCCGGTTAATTTTGAAGACCAGGGATTTGGTGTTTATGACTGGGGAGAAAAGAAATATAAAATCTTCGATTGGAATTTCAATATCGTCCAATCGTTTCCTATCGCTATTGGCGAAGGACCGGCAGAGGTGAAGCCATATGTCTACAATTCTTTCATCTTCAATGAAAAAGTATATGTAAATGGATTTCTATCTCGGGTTATCAGTATATACTCGTATAAGGGTGCATTTGCCGGTTCGCTTTCACTGGACATCACTCCCCATCGCATCCTGCTGCACAATAAGAATATTTTTGTGCTAAATTCTGCCGTCATCGATTCGCCAACGTTGCCTTTTGTCCAGGTACTGGATATAGACACAGGGAAAAAGTTAAAAGAGATAAGGTTGAAATCGCCTATTCCAAAGCCTAAAGATCTGGGTCATACAATCTCCATGTATTTCATTCATTATGACATCGGCGCTGATGAGTTGATTTATATGCTTCATGCGCTGGATAACAGTTTGGTTATTATCGATATGGATGGGAATATCGTAAAAAGGTTGAAATTACCCCATGAAGCACGGATTAATTATAATGCTAGCAAGGATGGCAATAACGTTATGGTCACCCTGGATACTTTAGACTTTTACCATGATATCGCATATAGTAAAAATGGGATTTATTTAAGTTTTTTAAAGACTGAAAAAATTGGTGAAACTCTTTCTGATTGGGTTTTTAAAACTTATCTTGTGAAATGGAGCAATAACGGTAAATTCCAGGAAAAGGTTTTTGATGGAGACCTGGTTATCCTGGGTGAGTATAAGAACACTCTCTATTTATTCAATCGCGATGAGTATACTTTGCTGCCGGTTGAATTATTTTAATAAGGAGATATGAAAATGAAATCTACAGTATCGCTGATAATGGCAATCGTTTTATTGACCCTGGCTCTTAATGGTCAGAACGTAATCACAAACACGGATAAACCAACTAACCCCAATCCAGGCCGGGTTATTATTCCCCAAAAAGTAATGGAAATATCCGGGTATTCCGA
>JAUPLE010000606.1 GCA_030837085.1 Acidobacteriota bacterium
AACTGGGATTTAATCGTTTGCTGCCCACATTGCAGGAAGAAGCAATCGCCGGAGAACCCCACCATTACCACCCCTTAGTGGGAATTCAAGCAATGAGCCCTCTAAAGGAAAATCTTTTCGATCACCTATTTATATTTGAGAATTTCCCCCTTGCCGATCGAATCGAAGGATTGACCGGTGAAGGATGTAAACATAATACTTTCTCACCAAAAATGACCGATGTTGAGGTTTTCGAGCAAACCAATTATGATTTCAATGTAGAAATATCCGCTTCGCATCAAATAAATATCACATTTCAATATAACGGAAATGTTTATGATGCAGATATGGTGAAACGAATCGGCAGTCATTTCAGGGAAGCCGTGGACCGGGTAATCGATGAGGAGGGAATTGAAATAGAGAAAATAAGCATATTATCATGGGAAGAAAAAAACAGGATATTAAATGATTTCAACAATTCCGCCGCTGAATACCCGGGAGAAAGGACGCTTTACCGATTGTTTGAAGACCAGGTAGAGCAAATCCCGGATCATATCGCGCTGGTATTTAATGACCGGGCGGTAACGTATTGTCATTTCGATGAGCAGGCCAATCGGTTGGCCAATTACTTGCGAATAAAGGAAGGGATACGGGTGGGTGACCGGGTCCTGGTATTAATGGATCGTTCCATCGAACTTATCATCGTTCTCATGGGTGCGATGAAATCCCGGGCCGCTTATGTTCCGATGGATGCATTGCAGCCGGGGGAACGTTTACGCGTCGTGTCCAATGACGCTTCGATAGGGGTTGTTGTTTCCCTGCGTAAATATTTGGAGAAACTCGCCCATGTGCAGCCTGAATGTAAAATGCTTCACAGTATTTTATGCATAGATGACCCGGGGAATGATGTGGATAAGTATCCCGCGGAGGGCCCCGGAACCGGGGAACCGGGGGATCCCGCCTATGTTATGTACACCTCCGGTTCATCCGGGATTCCCAAAGGTGTACTGGTGAAACATCGAACCATCATTAATACAGTGTGGTGGCGAAAAAATAATTATGAATATGCACCCGGTCATGTTTCTTTGCAAGTACCCCCGTATTTTTTCGACAGTTCGGTGACGGATATCTTTACGCCGTTACTGGGCGGCGCCCGCCTGGTGCTGATCAGGGATGAAGAACGATCCAATCTCGCGGTTCTCAGGAGAATCATTGCCATTAATAATGTCAGTCATTTTATCGTGGTCCCGGTTTTTTACAATGTCATGCTGGAAGAGATCGCCGGTGATTTAAAATATATAAAAATGATTTGCTGCGCCGGTGATAATTTCCCGGATGAATTGATCAGAAAGCATTTTGAACGGTTACCCCAGGTGCGTATATTTAACGAATACGGGCCCACGGAAAACAGCGTCAACTCCACCGCCTATGAACTCAAACCCCACAGTCCCAGGGCGTTGATCGGAAAGCCCATCGATAATGTGGCGGTTTATGTCATGGATCGAAACCTTTCTTTATGTCCCATTGGGATTACTGGAGAGTTATGCCTGGCCGGTTCCAGTTTAGCGGTGGGTTATTTGAATAGACCGGAATTAACCGCGGAAAAATTTATTGTGACCCGGTCAGGCTGGTCCGATCTGTCCGACTCGTCCGACCGATTTTACAAAACCGGTGACATGGGGAGATGGTTGCCTGACGGGAACCTGGAGTTTTCAGGAAGGGTGGATAGCCAGGTTAAGATACGGGGCATCCGGGTAGAAACCGGCGAGATCGAAAACCAATTAATGAAACATACCGACATAAAAGAAACGGTTGTCCAGGTCAGACAGGATGAAAGTGGGGTCAATTATCTTTGCGCTTATATTGTCCCCCAATCTCACGCGCATTTTTCGTTCGAGCCCGAGCGGTTAAAAGAATATTTATCCGCTAAATTACCCGGCTATATGATCCCTTCCTATTTCCTCATACTTGAAAAGTTACCCCTGACGCCCAACGGTAAATTGGATATAAACGCCCTTCCCGTTCCTCAAACGGAATCGACTGAAGAGTATACAAGCCCACGAAATGAAATCGAAAAAAAGATGGTGGCGATATGGGAAGCCGTACTGGGGAAAAATAATATCGGCATAAACGATAATTTCTTTTATATTGGGGGAGATTCAATCAAATCCATCCAGATCATGTCACGGATGAATGGGGCGGGGTATAAACTTGAAATGAAAGATATTTTTCAATACCCGCTCATATCCGAATTGTCCCCCCATGTGAAAAAATTGCAGCGTATCCCGGATCAATCCGCCGTTGCCGGGATAATCCCGTTAACGCCTATCCAGGCAGCATTTTTTAATGCTTCCCCGATCGACTCCCATCATTATAACCAGGCCCTCATGTTTTATGCGTCGGCGGGATTCGATAAGGAAGTCATTAAAAAGGTCTTTGTTAAAATTCAAGAGCATCATGACGTCCTGCGCATGACCTATAAAAAAGACGCCGAAAGCGGGGAATTTCTGCAGGTTAATCATGGGTTGGATTATCCGTTTTCTCTCCAAGAATATGATTTAAAGGGCCGGGAAAATAGTTTCGCAGAACTGGGTGAAAAAATAAACGAGGTACAGGGAAGTATCGACCTTGAAAAAGGACCGTTGATGAAACTTGGATTGTTTCACCTGGATGATGGCGACCGTTTATTAATCGTTATCCATCATCTCGTTATCGATGGCCTCTCCTGGCGTATATTATTGGAAGATATCGCCGCATTATATGAACAAATCTTAGCGGGTGAGAAAATGGTCTTGCCTCCTAAAACAGATTCCTTCAAGCTCTGGTCTGAAAAATTACAGGATTATACTCATCATAAAACGTTATTGAAGGAGAAACCCTATTGGGACCGACTGGAATCGGAAATAGTCCCCCATATAAAGAAGGATTTCCCCGTAGAAGAGGATATTGTAAAAGATACCCAGGAGATATCGGTTAATTTGGCTGAGGCGGAAACCGCCCTACTGTTAAACAAAGTGAACCGGTGTTATAAAACCGAGATTGACGACATATTATTGACTGCATTGGGAATGGCTATCAAGAAAACCTTTGGACATGACCGGGTTTTGATTTCACTGGAAGGTCACGGCAGAGAGAACATTTCCCAGGAGATCGATATCAGCCGGACCGTCGGCTGGTTTACTACTGAATATCCCGTGCTGATGAATGTTTCATATGCAGATGATCCCGGCCGCCAAATCAAAGAGATTAAGGAAACCTTGAGGAAAATTCCGAACAAAGGTATTGGGTATGGCATATTAAAATATCTAACCCCAGAAGAATATAAACAAGAAATCGATTTTCGATTAAAACCGCAAATCATTTTCAATTACCTGGGGCAATTTGAGGCCGATGTCGATCGTGTCGCGCAAATATCGTCTTTCAAATTAGCCGGGGAATCATTGGGGAATACTCAGAGTTTAAGAAATCGACGGAATTATGAGATCGAAGTAAATGGGATGACTTCCGGTAACCGATTATCCATGACTTTTTCCTATAATGGGAGGCATTTCAAACCTGGAACCATCGCTGCATTTGCCGATAATTTTGAACTCGTACTCAAGCACCTCATTGCGTATTGTTCTTCAAAAGAAAATATAGAGCGTACCCCCAGCGATTTTATATATAAGGGATTGACCATAGAGCGTCTCCAACAGTTGCTGGATGTTTACCCGGATATCGAGGATATTTATACTTTATCGCCCATGCAGGAAGGAATGTTATTTCATGCCTTGCTTGACCCCTCGTCCCATTCATATTTCGAGCAGACCGCGTTCCGTTTGCAAGGAGAATTGGATATCCCCCTGGTGGAAAAAAGTTTGAACGAATTGGTTAAACGTCACCCCGTATTACGCACGGCATTTGTTCATAAGGGCACAGAGCGTTCCGTCCAGGTGGTTTTGAAAAATAGATCAGTGGATTTTTATTATCAGGATATCAGTCACGTCATCGACTGGGAGGAAAAAGAGAATTTAGTTCGGGAATTTAAAGCAAACGATAAAAAGCGTTCCTTCGATTTAAGCAATGATACACTGGCGCGTGCGTCCATATTACGGTTGGATAAATCCGTCTATGAGTTCACCTGGAGCTTTCATCATATATTGATGGATGGATGGTGTATCGGGATAATTAATAACGAATTTTTCCAGGTATATACCGCTTATGTCCAGGGCAGACCCCATCGATTGCCCATAATAAAACCCTATCAAACCTATATCCAATGGCTGGAAAAACAGGATCAAGAGGAGTCAGGCCTATACTGGGAAAATCACCTGGATTCCTTTGCGGAACAAACCGGGATTTTACAGCCAAAGCTAAAAAAAGATGAAAATCAAACCGGATATAGTAATAGAAAAATTTCATTCCAATTGGACAGCCATCATACCAAGATGCTCAATAAAATGGCCGCCCGGTATCACGTGACCTTAAACACATTCACCCAGTCCATCTGGGGAATTCTCCTGGGTAAATATACTGGGAAAGAGGATGTGGTATTCGGCGCGGTGGTATCCGGGCGGCCGTTTGAATTGGAAGGGGTGGAATCCATGGTGGGCTTATTTATCAATACCATCCCGGTCCGGATCCGGTTTCACGGGGCAATGAAATTTCGTAACCTGCTGCAAACAATCCAGGCGGAAGCAATCGCCGGCGAGGCCTATCATTACTATCCACTGGCTGACATTCAATCCCGCACTCCATTAAAACAAAATCTAATGGATCATCTATTTGTGTTTGAGAATTATCCCATCGCCGAACAAATAGAAGGATATGGAAGTGAAAGAAATAAAAATGCCGAATCATCATTACCATTCAAATTAACCAATGCCGATGTATTTGAGCAAACCAATTATGATTTGAACGTCATCCTGGCAGTATCCGATCAATTAAGGATAACTCTACAATACAATGGGTATGCCGTTGACGACGATTATGTAAAACGGATTGCCCGTCACTACCGGGAAGCGTTTGGTCGGGTTTTGGAAAACCCGGAATTGGAAATAGGAGAGTTGACGTTTTTGTCTGAGGAAGAGAAGAACCGGATATTATATGAGTTTAACGATACGGCGGCGGCATATCCTGCCGATAAAACCATCCACCAATTATTTGTTGAACAGGCATTAAAAATTCCGGACCGAGTTGCGGTTGTAGGGGCAGGTTCTCAAACCTGCCCTATCACTCAAACCTGCTCTATCACTCTGTCCTACAATGAATTGAATGAGCAATCCAATCGATTGGCAAACGTGCTAATAGAAAAAGGGGTCGAATCCGAAATGATTGTGGGCATTATGGCGGAACGTTCGGTGGAGATGATTGCCGGTATCCTGGGCATATTAAAGTCCGGCGGCGCCTATTTACCTATCGATCCGGAATACCCACAAGAGCGCATCGACTATATGCTGAAAGACAGTGGGGCGAAATTGTTGGCTGTCGCCAACGATCAAGAAGGTGAGAAGGTGAGAAGGTGGGAAGGTGAGAAAGGGCGCCCGCGCCGCGGGCTTCATCATTCATCATTCATCATTCATCATTCAAGTCATCTTGCTTACATCATCTACACCTCCGGGACTACCGGCAAGCCCAAGGGGGTAATGGTTTCGCATATCAATGTCGTTCGACTGGTGAAAAATACCAATTTTATCGAATTTAACTCCCGTCACCGCATCATGCAAACCGGGGCATTGGATTTTGATGCGTCAACTTTTGAGATATGGGGGTCATTATTAAACGGATTAACCCTATTTGTGGTAGAAAAAGAGAAGATATTGGCCGCAGATCAATTGAAGGAGTGTTTACTTAAATATCATATCGCCACCATCTGGATGACATCTCCACTGTTCAACCGGGTGATCCAGGTTGATATCGAAGTTTTTTCAGGTTTGACCAATTTATTGGTCGGGGGTGATGTACTGTCTCCGCATCACATTAACCGGTTGAGGAAGAGATTCCCTCTTTTAAAGGTAATCAATGGATATGGACCCACTGAGAATACAACATTTTCCACTACTTTTTTAATAGACAAAGAATATACCGAAAATATACCCATCGGTAAACCGATAGCCAATTCTAGGGCTTATATTGTAGACAGGTATAACAGGTTGGTGCCCGTGGGAATAGCAGGAGAAATAGTGGTGGGGGGTGATGGAGTTGCCAGGGGATATTTAAACAATCCCGAACTAACCGTGGAAAAATTTATCGATTTTCATCATTCATCATTCATCATTCATCATTCGATTCTCTATCGCACCGGCGACCAGGCGCGATGGTTAGATGACGGTAATATAGAGTTCTTGGGTAGAATAGACCAACAAGTCAAAATCAGGGGATTCAGGATAGAATTGGCAGAAATCGAAAACCGGCTCAAAGAGCACCCCCTTATAAAAGAAGCCGTCGTCATCAACAGGAAAGACAATGAAAGACAATACTTGTGCGCGTATATTGTGACCGGTCAAACATTAGAGAAAGGAATGATCCCGGTGTATCGGTTGAAAGAATACCTTGAAGAGAAGTTACCGTCATATATGGTTCCCGCCTGCTTTGTGGGAATAGACAAAATTCCTTTGAATGCCAACGGGAAAATCGACCGCAACATGTTGCCGCGGCCATTGGAGTCGGATTTCCATACCGGCGACGCATACCAGGCGCCTGAAACCGATATGCAGCGAACTATCGCAGCCATTTGGCAGGAAGTCCTGGGCCGGGAAAAAATCGGCATCCGGGATAATTTCTTCGACCTGGGTGGTGATTCCCTGGATTTCGTTAGGGTGGCCAATAAATTAAGGGAAAAACTGGACAAGGAGATACCTGTGGTGACATTGTTTACCTATGCCACCATCAATTCCCTCGAACGTTATCTAACCGGCGTTGAATTGCCCAGCGCTTCCAAAACAGTACCCGACAACTTTGTGATGCTAAACGGTTCCCCCCAATCCGAAGGAAATATCTTTTTCATACATGAAATACTGGGTGATGTAGGCGCATATATGGAATTCAGCAAGCAATTAGGAGACCGGTTTACATGTTGGGGCGTGGAAGCTGAAAAACTAAAAAATTACGTTCCTCGAAATGTTTCCATAGAGGAGATATCGGCAAAATATATTTTACAGATGAAAGAAATACAACCCCAGGGGCCCTATCTTTTGGCGACCTGGTCCTGGGGAGGGCATTTGGGGTTGGAAATGGCGCTGCAACTGGAGAAAATGGGTGAGAAGTTAACATTCCTTGGTTTCGTTGATTGCATCGGTCCCGATTGTCAGAAAGATATTCGTCTTGAGGACTTTACCCTGGAATCCGAAAGGAATTTCTTAAAGACTCTCTTTAAGGCTGCCGGCAAACCTGTAGACCTGGATAAAATAGATGACCTGGACAGACTCTGGACTACCGCCGTGGATATCCTAACTAGCGACGCGGCGTTGGTGGGGCAATTGAGACAATTACTCATCGAAAACGCGCTGGCTCTGCCTGATTATGATGACCTCACCGGTGAAGAATTAATCCAGTATCTCAATTTAAACCGTACTCACTCCTATGCAAGCGCTCACTATATTCCCGGTGGGAAAATTCATACACAGATTCATTATTTTGCGGCCAACCAAAACACAGGAAGAATCGAATCCTGGAAAGATTACTGTCACAACCCAGTCATCTATCATGACGTAAATGGCGATCATCACTCGATATTCAGAAATAAGGAGCAAATTGCCGAGTTTGCCGGTCTATTTAGGAAAGTTATTTTTCCCCCCCCACCTGTTCCAGGCGATTCATCCTGTGAGTTGCGGACCCCCATTTCTTTGTAAAACTATTTCAATATGGTATAATGCCATCTAAAAATAAACAAAGGAGATTTAAAATTGAGGAGACTGAGGATGATAATAAACATACATGGAAACAGGGCATTTCATATTGCCCCCGTCTTATTTAGCCTATTCATGCTTTTTCACGGATTAACAGCCGCCGCGCTGCCCCCTCAAAGCGCGGCCGCTTCTGAAATTTTGGAAAAAGCTCCCCATCGCGTCCCTATGCTGGATATAGAAATTCGAGTGGATGCCGCGCTTGATGAAGAGTCCTGGAAAGATGCCTTGAAATTGGAATTGAAGTATGAAGTAAGTCCCGGTGAAAACATACCGGCGCCGGTTCGTACTGAAGTTTATATTTATACCACCAGGACCCATCTAAACGTCGCATTTATCTGTCATGACTCGAACCCCTCTGCTATCCGCGCCCCGCTTTCAGAACGGGATAAGTTATATTCGGATGACTACGTCGCGATATTATTAGACCCATTCAATGATCGGCAGCGCAGGTTCAATTTGTTTTGCAACCCCCTGGGAGTGCAGGCCGACTTCAGTGAAACCACTACCAACAATTACATCGAATGGGATCCTATCTGGGAGTCTGCCGGCAAGATCACGAAGACCGGGTATAATGTCGAAATGGCCATACCTTTTAGCTCCCTTCGCTTCCCCAGTGCAAAGGGGGAGCAGACATGGTTCTTTGACATTGCGCGCAGCTACCCCAGGGATGTCCGGCATGGGCTGAGGTTGGTTACATTTGACCGCAACACCGTCTGTTTCGTGTGCCAGGGTGAAGAAATGACCGGCTTTGAAAACATTAAGGCCGGCAAAAAGACCATCGAGTTGGACCCTACACTAACCGCGGTATACACACAGGAGCGTGACGATTTCCCTGACGGCAAATTTGTCAAAAAGGGCGATCATGTAGGACAACTGGGACTCACAGCCAGGTGGAGTTTCACCCCAAATATGACTTTGGCGGCCGCGATCAATCCCGATTTCTCCACTGTTGAAGCAGATGCCGCCCAGTTGGATATCAACACCCAATTTGCTCTCTATTACCAGGAGAAACGTACCTTTTTCCTGGAAGGCGCCAATGTATTCAATACTCATCTACCCATTGTTTATACGCGTACCCTGGCAGATCCCTATTGGGGAGTTAAATTAACCGGCAAAGATGGCGCCAATTCGATCGGGTTCTATTCGGTCCAGGACAATTTAACCAATCTCTATTTTCCTTCTGCCACGCAAACACAATCGACTTCCCTCGATATGAAAAGCGTTGCCACAGTGCTGCGCTACCGTAGGGACATCGGGAAAAGCTCAGGCCTGGGAGTACTGGTAACTGACCGTGAAGGAGATCATTATTATAACCGGGTAGTAGGCGTCGACGCCGATATCTGGCTCACCATCAGCGATCAGGTGCAGGTCCAATTCCTGGCTGCCCAGACCCGTTACCCTTACAAGGTAGCAAACGATTTTGGCCAGTCTACCGGGAAAATCGAAGGAAGCGCTTTCGATGTGTATTACAAGCATATGAGCCGTAATGTTGAATTTTACACGCTGTTCAAGCAAATCTCACCCGGTTTCCGCGCGGACCTGGGATTTATTACCCAGGCTGGGGACAGGCAAATGGGGGGTGGATTTAACTACTTATTTCTCCACAATCCCGGGTATTGGTACACCGAAATTAGCCTCGGGCCCTCATTCCAATATGAAACCGATCAAAATGACAACCTTCTTAATAAAGCGGTAAATTTCTCCCTGGTTTACAAAGGTCCCCTACAGTCCAATGTGACCGTAATTGGAAGCCTTGGGAAACAGTTTTATATGGGAAAAATATTCGCTGTCAACAATGTAGATGCCACCATCATATTAATTCCCTCAGGGAAATTGCAAACCAATTTACATGCAATTATCGGGGAACAAATCGATTTCGACAATATTCGACAGGGACAACGGATTTTGATTAATCCATATCTAACATACAAAATAGGCCGCCATATATCCATTGATCTGGATCATGCCTTTGAGCGTATGCAAGTTGAGTCCAAACGTTTATATACGGCCAATGTCACTAATTTCAAATTCGTTTACCAATTCAGCCGGCGCGCGTACTTGAATACAAACTTGCAATATGTAAACTACAACTACAATGCCGAAAACTATCTTTTCGCCATCGACCCGAAATATAAGCATCTCTTTACCAAAATCCTATTCTCATATACG
This sequence comes from Acidobacteriota bacterium, assembly GCA_030837085.1. GTDB lineage: Bacteria > Acidobacteriota > Aminicenantia > UBA2199 > UBA2199 > JAKAGC01. The sequence continues at coordinate 10,035 of JAUPLE010000606.1, forward strand.
ATCAATCCTCAAACCGTGTTGTTTTTAGGTTATTCCGACGATCATTACGGGTCTCTTCATATCCCGCTTACCCAGTCCAACCGTACCTTTTTTCTCAAGATCGGTTATGCGCTGGTCATGTAAATCCAGGGAAATTTTTTAATCCCACCGGTTACAAAGCACAAGTCACATGCCGCTCACGGCTCGCCGTTTGCCGTTTTCCAGCTCGAAACAGGGCTATGTTTTTATAATATTCGAGGTAAATCATGAAAAATTTAAATCCCAAACGTATCGCTAATATCCTCGCATTAACCCCCGTGCAGGAGGGGATGCTTTTTCACTATTTGCAAGACCCCCAGAGCGAACTTTATTTTGAGCAATTAAGCCTGGAAATAT
>JAUPLE010000607.1 GCA_030837085.1 Acidobacteriota bacterium
CGTCCTGGTTTTCCAGGTCTAATTTTTCCATATTAACCACCAATAAAGGCGATGATTTATAGTTAAAAAAATAATAATTATAAGCTTCAAACACTTCGCGCCAGTAATCGGCCGGGGCATTTTTTTCCACTTCGGTTCCTGTTTCCTGGATGCGCCGCAGCATTTCGGCAAAGGATATCTGCAAGTAAATCACCAGGTCCGAGTTTACCACGTTCTCAGAGAATATTTTAAATATTTTTTTGTAGATTTCAAGTTCCTCGTCATTGAGGGTCAGGTGGGCGTAGATGCCGTCCCTGTAGAAGATGTAATCGCAGATAGTGGTTTTCTGGAAAAGGCCCTTTTGTTTGATTTCCAGTTGTTGGGTATAGCGGTTGAGTAAGAAGATCAATTGGGTTTTTAGGGGAAGCGAGCTGTTTCCATCCGACAGGCTGGTGTAATAGTCATCCAGGAAAGGATTATCTTTATTGTCAAGGATTAGCCGGGCGTTCATCTGTTCGGATAGAATTTGGGCCAGCCTGGTCTTGCCAGATTTGATTAAGCCGTCCACGATGATGTACTTAAAGTCGCTCATTATATTGTATTATACCACTTCTTGTATTGGATGTAAATCTCATTTGGAATCCGGACAACGATCTTCTATTTTCTTTCATCCGGCTCTTGCAAAATCTTTTCATTTTTACTAGAATAGAGGTATGTCTAAGAAAAACACAGGCGACGCCAAAGAAGATCTTTTTGAAATGCAGGCAGTGGTATTGGAAACTCTTCCCAATGCCAATTTTAAGGTAGAACTGGATAATAAACGCCAGATATTGGCCCATATTTCAGGGAAGATGCGGAAGAATTTCATTCGTATTCTTCCCGGTGATAGGGTTTTGGTTGAGATATCACCTTACGATTTGACCAAAGGACGTATTATCTTCCGTTTCAAATAACAAAAACTTTTCAGTCCACGTATGGGCGATTACACGTTACAGCGATTAACACAGATTTTTTTCTGCTTTCGGATTTCGGTTTTCGAATTTATTATCTATTCAACATAATTAGCTAATGCACTTATAGAAACCGGTTTCAAAGGCGGCCTGGCATGGAAGGGACCGATGGCCCCGGGCTCCTGTTTCCCCAGCAAGTTCAAGAGATCGAAAACGATAGGCCCGCAAGTCCTTCCCTGGCAATTGCCCATGGATACCCTTACCGCCGTCTTTAATCCCCTGGAAGTGGTAAACCCCATGTCAATACCATTCTTAATATCGCCCATGGTAATATCTTCGCAGCGACAAACAACGGTATCATCCGGGATATCCAGCAGCGCGCCGGAAGGAATACGGTACAGGGAATTGAAAAGGTCCATGAATTTCAAATGGTGCTTTCTTTCATCGGTCAACTTTCTCAACTGTCGGGAATACTCTTCGGCAGATATTTTTTCGAATTTATCCAAAATGGAAAAAGCAGCGATTTTTCCTTCGTTAATGGACTTCAATGCGCCGCCCACTCCCGTGATTTCGCCAGCGGCCAGGATGTTTTCCACTGATGTTTCCAGTTTTTCATTTACTTTCACGGTCCAACCGCCTTTCCGGTCGGAGAATTCCAGGTCGCAGCCGGCCAATTGGGGACCTTCGATATTGGGCACAAAACCATAGCCCACAGCCAGGGCATTGGTTTTGTAAATTTTTTCCGTGCCAACAATCAATTTGCCCGAAGCGTCTGTTTTTCCCACCACTACTTCTTCAAGGGCGTCTTTTCCTCGGGCTTCGACGATCTTGCGCCGGTACTTTACCGGGACGCCGGAGAGATATATTTTCGCCAGGAATTTCCCGCCCTCGTTGAATTTTGAAAACTGGTGTAACAGTTGGGGGAGCATTTTGGCCTTATCCATCATCCCGGTTTGTTCCAGGATGGTCAGGGCTTTGCCCTTGTTTTTAAGAAACTCGTAGCCCACGGAAAAAAGGAACAAGCCGGAACCGGCGATTAGCATTTCCCTGGCCGGGAGCACGCCGGAGCTTTTCATCAGCACCTGGACCAGGCCGGTGGAGTAAACTCCGGGTAAGTTCCAACCTTTGAAAGGCAAAAACCGTTCCCGGGCGCCGGTGGTAAATAGGAGCATGTCATAAGAAACGGATAACACTTCTTTTCTTTCGGACTCGATCATGATTTTATGATCGGGGTAAACGCCCACCAGGCAGGCGCGGTTCATAATGGTTATTTTTTTATTTTTAATGTTTTCAACGAACCGGAAGCCGATTCGTTTGATATATTCGGGTCGGTAGGAGGAATAATCGCCCAGTTCCACCGGAATTTTCCGGAGTAATTGACCGCCCAGGTGGATATTTTCATCTACCAGCAGGATACTTAAATTATAATCGGCCAGGATGCCGGCGGCCACGATCCCTGAGAAACCGCTGCCCACGATGACTACATTGTATTTGAGATTATTTTTTTCGTTACTCATCGATTTTGATCTCCATATTGTTTTCAACTTCGGTCATGCAGGACCGGGTATTGGGGATGCCGTTAACAGTGACGATGCATTCGAAACAGACGCCCATGCCGCATAATGCGCCGCGGGGGTCGTGGTTGATGGGGCTCCGCTTCAACTGTTTATAACCTGCGGCTAATAAAGCGGCCAGCAGGGTTTCGCCTTGATAGGCTTCAATCTTTTTCCCGTTAACCGACAATGTGACTTTGTCTTTTCGTTTGATTGAACCGATTCGCAAATCATCCATATTAATCCTCATATTTTCACGTTTTCGCGTAAATTGTTAAGGACTTAAATTACATTTAACTTCAACTTTTGTCAAGAGGTTATCCTGGAAAAAAATCTGTGTCAATCCGTGTAATTTGTGATACTGTATGCAAACTCCTGGTTTTTTTGGCAAGGATTTTTGCCATGGAATGCTCGTCGCCCCAATAAGGGCGACGAAAAATGGCCCGTAGGGCCTTCTTGGGTTGCGGGCGCCGCC
>JAUPLE010000064.1 GCA_030837085.1 Acidobacteriota bacterium
GCTGCGGACACCACTGGATGCATGACAGGCATTGTTCACACTGGTGCTGCCACGTGGGTTTACCCGCTTGCAATTCGATATTCCGGGCCGGGCATACTTTGACGCAAATACCGCAGGCGTTACACTTTTCATCCACCCAGAAATCCTTATCCATTTTCGGGATCATATTAAAGGTCATTTTATATAGGGCTGTAAAAATAATCCGCTGCCAGAGCGGCCCTTTCTCCACAGGACTTGTTCCCTTCACTTTGATTACCGCGGCCGCCTTTTTGATTTTCTCAGCCGTTGCGTTAAAGAGTGCCTGCTGGCGCTCCGCTGGTCCCGGGCCTCCCCAGGGAATGTAATTGCTGGGCAGGACAATATCATAACCCGCTGACAGCGTGATCCCGTATGAGGTGAGGAGCTTCTTGAGCTGTACCAGCGTCCGGGAAACCTGCCCGGCGTTTACACCGGCGGCAAAGTAATATCGGGAAGGGTCCTTTTCCATTTTCTTTATGAATTCCAGTACTTGATGAGGTAATCCCCACATATGAACGGGAAACACAAGACCGACAATCTCCGGGACGGCTGCGGCGGCATTCGTTTCATTACCCGGCTGCACCATGGGTTGGAGTTCGGCGTCGCCGATCTCCGCGGCCAATAGCCGCGCCGTCCATAATGAATTTCCAGTGCCGGTATAGTAATAGATAATCGTTTTCATGGTTATCTCCGTAATTCGATTTGAAAATTGCTTTTATTAAGAGAGGAATTATAGGTGGTTTCAAAAGTGAAGTCAAGGCCCCACTGCGTGGGGGCTCTATTTGTAGGACTGTACCATACGATTCCGTTCTGAAAACCGACAGGCACGCCCCGCGGCAAGAGCTCCGACAGGGGGAATTTGGTCTGTCCCGGTTTTTCCCCTCAATAAAAGGAAGCGCGGAAGTCTTTTTTGTCTATTGCTCGAAATACAGGCGGATTCCCCACTGGTAGCTTTTTCCTTGCGGATAGTACAATGCCAGCGTCGGGTCAAAATAGAGGATATTGTTTTTTACCATATCGCGTAATAGTTCTTTTAACTCAGGGCCCTCGATAGGTAGGGTTTCGAAATCCGTACCGCTTACGATTTCTTTTTTATTAACTACCTCCAGTACCTGCAGCTTGTTTTTATCAAATTCGGTGTAATGGGCAATAATGCCGCGCATTTCCTTTTTATAGGCCGTTAAGACTTCATCGAGGGGATGATCGAAAAGCCTGGCCAATATCTCCTGGATTTCCCACATGCTGCCGCCGACGGTTTCCCAGATTTTATCGGCGTCCCCCGAAGTCAGGGTATAATCTTTAATTTTCGAGTATTTTTCCAGGTTCAGCAGCCAATCCATAACGTCTTCTTTGGTGAGATAGTCTACCTTATAAAACCGGGAACATTTTTTGAGTTTGGAATCGTTATACACGGTATTTAAAAAATACCCGTCCGAGGAAGCGATTATTATATGGGCCAGGTGGGCCTGCTTGGTCATGGCCACGAAAAAATTGAATAATGCCGTGATTAATTGGCGTTCTTTGTCGTCATTAAGGTAAATTTTATCCAGGGCCTGGAGTTCATCGATGATCAATACGGGTTTAATGCCGTCCCGGGTAAGGTCCAGGAGTTCGGCTTTCATGACTTTGAAAGGATCGGCCCGTTTTTCCAGGATTTTCTTTTCTACCGAAGCATCGATTTTGAAAAAACCGATATTGATATTGGACGTCAGAGATTCTTTTTTTTCGCCCCGGGTTTCGACGCGAAAAAAGGATTTAAGGAAATCTTCATATACGTTGGTGAAGGTCTCGCGCAGGTCCAGGAACTTGACAGCCAGTTTTTGGTGTTCCTGGGTTTGTTCCAGGAATTTATAGAGCAGGGTGGTTTTGCCGGAGGATTTAGGGCCGTGGATAAAAAGAATCGATTCGGGCCGTTCATTAAGGCAGCCTTTTAAAAAAGCCAGATCTTTTTCCCGGTTTATAAAGGCGACATCTTTCCGATATTGCATTTCATGTTTTTTCATGGAGAAATTATAATCCCCCGACAGTTTTTTTTCAATCCCCCCACAGCGCAGAAATTTTAAAGGAATAGGCAAGATATCTGAATCTTGCCTTTCACCTTCCCTTCTCTGATTTTATTGAGAAAAATTTCTTACCACATCCTCGAATAGAATGACGTGGGAAAAATTTTTCTTTTTCAAACCTTTGTAGAGTTTTTTGTCATTTGTGATAAGCAGAATATTCAATTCTATTGCTAAGGCAACGTATGGTATGTCTTTTTCGTCTATATCTTTACATAATGCCAGGGCTTTTTGTTTGGATTCTTTTTCTATTAATATTGAGGGTAAAATCGTGATTCCCTGGAAAAGTTTTATTAGAAATAAATTTAATTCTCTTTTCCCGATTTTGGTTTTTTTGAAAATGAATTCTTCATATTTTTCAATCTCTTTTAGGGCAAAGTCCGGGGCGTATAGATCATAGTTTTTAATTATTTCCAAATAAAGTCTCTTGGAGCTGATTATCGCATTAAAGAGGATATTGGCGTCTATAACGTATCTGTTCAATTGAAGAAATCCTGTTTATACTCTTGCCAGGCCGTCTCCCTGACCTTCTCAAGTTCTTTATCGTAATCCAGGTTAGCTGCATTGATTTGTTCTTCAATTTTATTTAGCGAATGAAGCTGGCTAAGATATTCCATTTGCTTTTCAAAGAATTTTTTTATGAAAAGCTCCCCATAATGTTTTACGAGATCGTCTGTTAGTTTAAAAGTTATTTCGGTCATTTTATCCTCGAAGCATTAATATCATAAATCGATGGAATCGTCAACTTAATTTTTCGATATTTCAAATTCAGTGGGATCTTTGCCTGGGATGAAAAGGCCGCGGCGCGGCCCCCTTAATGTTACCGCGGACACTCTCTGCTCGAATTTTCATAGACTCCGAACGGCAGGGTGGGTCGTCATGAGTGGCTGCCCACTAATCTATCTCAATCTTCCTTTGCTCACCTTCTTCAGTCAACGCTTTCCTCAAAAGTTCCCCAGGCTCTTTCACGTCCATAATCTTATCCCAGTCACACACACAGCGGAAACCCAGGTTGATGTCGCGATATTCCGGCGGATACCATACTTCCTTATCCGGGTCAAAAGTTTCTTCTGTCCATGCGCCGCCGCAGACAAGGTGGTCGCCCTCTTCGTTGGTCTCAGACGTCCATTCCCAGGCATTGCTTTTGCCAAAGGGGCTTTTGAGGAACAGGCCTTGCCAGTTCGCGACACTCTACCAATATGCGCATTGCGCAATACCTTTTCGGATAGGGGTCAACTACTTACTTGCTCATTTTTCCAGCATTGGGTGGCCCAAATACGAAAGCGGGTGGCAATAATTATTTTTGACTTACCCCGGTTTCCTTCACTTGCGCCAGGGACTCCGAAGCCTTCAACCCTTTGCTGCCCCATGCTCCTTTACAAAAACCTCTTTCCCACTAAAGGCAATGGCCAACTTTTTAATGTGTTTTATTCCTCTTTCCACCAATTCGGTTTCGTATTTCTTCGCTTCGATCTGCGCCAGGGCGGTTTCAATTGCGCTTTCTACCGTTTCATTATCATCTTTGTCCACCGACTTGAATTCGATCACATAACCGGTCTGGGTGAGATTTTTGGGGATAATCATAATATCATACCTGCCGTACCCGGATTCACGGTTGGATTTTATTTCATGGGTATTGGATATCCAGATCAATAAACCGGCCACCAGCGCATGATAAACTTTCTCCGGCTCGCCGCCGAAATCGTGGTAACTAAATACCGCCAGGACGATTGTCTTCAACATTTTTTCGAAGAGTTTGATGTCGCCGGCAATCAATGCCTTTAGCATGATCTCCAGTTGCTTATTCTCGATCATCGTGGAAAAATAGTTGCCGATAACAGCGGTATAGGTGGTTTTTACTTCTTCATTGGGAATAGAAAGAGTATAAAAAAACTTCCCGGAAGCCGGGTCCCTTCTTTTGGCAGTCTGTTTCAGGTATCCCCCCATTAATAGGAAACTCCACAACAAATCCTCCCGATGGCTGATATTTTTTAATATGATGTTTTCATCGATGGGTTTTTCTATGGATTCGCCGCGAATGAGTTGTTCCAGTTCTTCTTTGAGTTCTTTTCCGCCGGAGGTAAGCAATGTTTCCACGATTTGGTTGTCGGAAGTATTGAGCCAGTAAGGTATTAATTCTTTTTCCGCGCTGTTCAGGAAATTGAGTATAGACCAGGGATTATAAATAACCTTGCCGCCGAAACGGTAACCGTTATACCACGATTGAACCTGGTCATACATATCGAGAAGTTGGAAATCCCCAAGCATTGCTTTGACTTCCTCTTCAGTGAACCCGAAACAGTCGCTAAATTTTGAAGACAGCAGCGTATACACACCGGGGTTATTAAAGCCGGAGAAAATCGATTCCTTTGCAATCCGCATTATACCGGTTACAATTCCTTTTTCCAGGTATTGATCGGTGTCTTTCAGGCCCCCGCCCAGGAAGTTGCGTATAAAATTAATGATATCGTCATAATACCCGTAATGATAACCGGCATGCACCGGGGCGTCGTATTCATCGATCAATATAACCGCCCGTTCACTGTAAAACCTGCTTAAGAAAATAAGCAGATTCTCCAGGCTGTTGGCATAGTCGTTTTTATTTCCTGTTAGATCGATGAGCTTTTGGAAATAAGCCCGTTCGTGTGGCAATAATTTTGGGCTTTCAAGCAAGTAATAATGCCTGGCGTACTCCTTCTGGATAAGCTTTGATATATTATCCAGGCAAGACTCCCAATCCATATCCTTGATACTCTTGAAGGATAAATAAATGACCGGGTATTTGCCTATTTTATCCAGGTATTCCCGGCCTGCCCCCTGGATTGCCAGGGAGTCGAATAATTTATTATAGTTATTACCGGGGGATTCTATTCCCCTGGACGGAGAACCCTGTTGAAATCCCTGGGGTGATATGTCCGGGCAGCAGTCGTAAAAGTATTTCAGCATGGAAAGGTTGAGGGTTTTCCCGAATCGCCTGGGGCGGGGAATAAGGAGGATTTTATCGCCGCTGTCTATAATTTCTTTGATAAACAGGGTTTTATCCACGTAGTAGTAATTTCCTGTCACCATGTCTTTGAAATCCGATATACCGATGGGCAGCTTTTTCATTTTCATCTTCTTTCACCGGGAATCATTATAGCATATTGAAAAACCATTGGCAATAAACGCAGTTTTCGCTTCTTTTTAAGAACAACCGGGGCGCCACAAAAAAATCAAAGGGAATTATTTTGAACTACCCTGGGTTCCGCCTCTTTCTCCTGGAGGTCCGGCTTTTTGTTTTTATACTTATAGAAAAAGACCAGTACTTCATGCCGGAACAAAACATCCTGCTCCATACATCCCAATAACTCCTTTATCTCAGGCACAGTGTTTTCAAAACGGGGTGGCGCCGGGAATTCGTTCACCAGGAAATTTTAAAAATCCTCCAGGATAATAATCTATAGACAGAATAACAGAAAGGGACAGGCAGGTAGGACCCCCTCTTTAACACCTAATGAACTAATACATAACCGGATATCGATGCTTTTTAAAGAATGTCCGGTTGCCGCTGCGATAATTAGAGCAAATCTTTCAAGTCCTCAATAGTCAATTTGAATTTTTTAAGATACTGTTAAGCGTGCCTTTCTTCAACTCTGTATGAAGGGGGACAATCACGGAAATATTTTTATATATATTATGCATAAATATGTGGTTTTGCTTTGATTTGATTTAACTTCTCGATCCCCTCAAGATAACAGGAGATGGCTTCCTGGGCATTTTTAAGAGCCTCTTCTTCGGTATCGCCTTGAGTAAAGCATCCATCCAGGGCTGGAACAGTTACATTGTACCCACCTTCTTCCGCTGGCTCCATTATTATGTTAAAGTGCATATTCGATTACCTCCATGGAATACAATAGAAGAAAATCCCTTAA
>JAUPLE010000608.1 GCA_030837085.1 Acidobacteriota bacterium
AAATATTTTAATGTGATGTTCTTACCCAACATCGATACGGAATTGTAACATGAAAAGCAACAGAAACCGATTCATGGTCTTATCGATATTAGCGATATTATTGATGACTTTGGTGCGGCAGGCCCCGGCCAAGGCGTTGAAATTGAATCTCTTCGCCAATTATTCCTACGACTGGCAAAGTTTGAATGCGGACAGCCTTTGGAACCCGGGGCGAATGTTCCTGGACACGGAACAAGATTCCCGCCTCGCCCTCAACCTGGAAGCCAAATGGAATTACAAAGGTATCCGGGCATTGGTATCGCCCCTAATGACCATGGACCATGAAGGCCACAGCCAATGGAAACTCCGTGAAGCGGCCGTTACTTTTAGTTCCGGTCGCTTTGAATTGACTGCCGGCCGGGCCATTGTTAAATGGGGAACCGGGTATATGTTTACTCCCATTAGCATGGTTACGCCGGAGAAACAGGTGTCCGACCCGGAAGATATGCTGCGTTCCCGGACCGGCGGCGACCTATTCAAAATCGATTATTATACCGAAAACATCAATCTCAGCGCCGTGGTATTCAAGAAAAACAACTGGAAAAACCTGGCCTTATTCGCATACATGAATGTGAAGGGATTCGATCTGTACGGCATATTATATTACCCGGAGTACAAGAAGTTGGAGTTTGGGTTGGCAGTGGCAACGACCATCAGCGCCGGCGTGGAAGTTCATGCCGAAGGTATGATGCACCGGCGCTCCCCTGTGCTCCGCCACCCGGTTTTTGCGGCTGAAAATCCCCAGGTTACTTACGTTGACCCGCAATTAGTCCAACCGGAAGACGGTTATTATAAAGAATTCCTGGTGGGCGCCAATATCACCGTGAAAGACATCAATATCATCATTGAGTACTATCACAATGATTGGGGACTTAAAAAACTCTGGTGGGAACGCTTGAAAGGATATTTCACCTATAATATAAACCGAAACGATGATCCATTAAGTATGTTGAATGCCGTAAGCAGCCTGGAGATTTTGCAGCAGGGGCGGCGCGGTTTGTCCAGGGATTACCTGTTCCTGCGCGCCTGGAAATCCTTTAAAAATGTCGATCTCTCTACCATCTTTTTCATGAACCTGGCCGACCGCGGTTTACTGTCGTTATTCGAGATGCAATACACCCTCAGCGATGGGATTTCTTTTTATATACAGCCCATCTATTTTACCGGGAAAGCCGGCAGCGAGTTCGGGGAAAATTTTTATTCCGGGAGCATGCAATTAGGTATCCGGGTTGCGCTGTAATGCCGTTGTTAAAGCAGAAGCTCGATTTCTGAACCGGCAAACCCCTATACGATGGCATCGTATATTTTGCTTGAAATCCGGAAATCTTTCTGAGTGTCCCCTTTTATCTTGGTGAACCTTTGTGTCTTTGCGCCTTTGTGGCTATTTTCATGGGGTTGTCTGCCCTGGTAACCGTGACAGCACTGTGCTTTCAAATAAAACCGTGGCCCCAATGCCAATAGCGAATATAAGGTAATCAAGCGGGTCAAAGGTTTGGCCGAAAATCGGTACTCCAAATAGCTGCATGGTTTCGGTTACGAAATGGAGTAATCCCACCAGGAGGGCGATTGCCACAACCACCGGTTTCTGAGTCAGTATCCTTTTTGTCATAAGGTTTCCTCCCTCATTTGTATGTTGTTTTACAGGGGTTAACTGGGTCGTTTTAAAATAGATTTAATCGGTTTGAATATCCGTTCCAATAAACGGATATCCTCGGTAATAATCTCGGCACTCCCCTGCATTTCCTGGTTAAACGGAAGTTCCTTACGGTAACTGGTTTTTAAACCGTCGGGCAAGGCTACTTCTACGATGTAATTATTATCGGTAGTTACCAATGATTTCGATTTAATGATCCCCTGGACAATACCGTAATCCGTATGCGGATAATTTAAAAACTTTATATTAACCTTTTGACCCTCTTTCACTTTCCCTGAACCCGCGACCGGCAATACCACTTTCCCCACCATTTTACCCGCGTTATCAGGAATGACGGTTACTACAGTATCGCCCGTACGTACGTTCTGGTTAACGCTCCAATATTTGGTAAAAACCACCATGCCGCTGATAGGAGTTTTCAAAAGATAATTCTGTTCCCATTGGGCCACCTGGGCCGTCAAATTCTCATAAGCGGTGGTTAACGTCAATTCCAGTTGTTTCTTTTGTTCAGTATATTGTTGGTTCAAATCCATCAGCGACTGTTCCAACTGGGCCAGTTGAATCTTTTGATTGGCCATTGAACTTTTAGCGCCTTCCAGTGCAAACTCTTTTTGTAAAAATGCGGCTTTGGCATTCTCAAAATCGGTAATGGAGATGATTTCATCCTTATACAATTGAATGGACCGGTCATACTGCTGTTTACTCAAACTAAATTCCTGTTCCATAAGGGCGGTCTGCCGTTCGGTGCGATCATACAGCGCCTGGTACCGTTCGATTTGCAGTCGGATCGATTCCAACTTCTTGTTATAATAATCCAGGCGGACAAAATGCCGGTAGTCCTGGTAACTTTTTAAAAAACCAGAGTAGCCGGATTGCAAATCTCCCAGGGAGTAAGGCTGCTCAATTGGGACCGAATCCACTGCATCGAAATGGTTGGGCAGTGATTTCAACGCGGTCAGTTTCTCTTTTAAATCGAAAACATGGTGGTAGTTGGCGGCATTTTCAAGAATAGCAATGGAAGCGCCGGCATCTATTTTTTGATTATTCAGAACAAACAACTCCTGTATTTTCCCGGTGGTTCGGGCAACGATGGCTGCCGGCGGCGTTTCCGTGGTTACCACGATGGACGATAGGATGACATCCGGGTACTTAAAGAAATAACTCCCCAATAGGAATACGAGAATCACGGAAAAAAATAACGTAATCCCCTGGCGAATGAGCCAATGAGGAATGTACCCCATAATTTCCTGGACCTCTTCGCTTCGTATTTCAATCGATGAGATATCGATTTCCTCTTGTCCTTTTTCCCCCGGCGCCTGTTCCGCTTCTTTTTCCTGGCGATTCATTTTGTTCTTTATCTGCTCTTCACTCATGTTTCAATACTATTTTCCCAGTTCCAATTGATTTTTCACCAGGTTGAAGTAAGCGCCCTGCAAACGGGTTAATTCCGCATGGGTGCCTCTTTCCACTATTTCGCCTTTTTCCAGGACGACGATTTGGTCTGCGTGTTTGACTGTACTTAACCGGTGCGCCACCACCACCACGGTACGGCCCTGGAAAAATTGCTCCAGGTTTTCCATGATAACGCGCTCATTATTGGCATCCAGGGCATTGGTAGCTTCATCGAAA
>JAUPLE010000609.1 GCA_030837085.1 Acidobacteriota bacterium
CTCAGCGGCCCCATCAGCGCTTTGAATATACTTATCGATGTAGTCATTTAATTTAAAGTCCATTTGACTAAAATATAATATAAAAGAGTCTTATTGTCAAGAAAAAAACAACTGAGTTTCCTAAATAATGATCAGAAAGGTCCAAAAGAAGTTAAATAAATGCAATAAAATGATTTTCAACTGGCGGCTGTTTTTGTTTCGGTCATTTTAATTTTGGTCATTTGGTTTGTTTGTACACGCGATTTCGATATTCGGATTTCGGATTCTCCTTTCATCATTCAGCATTTTATTTTCCTGCACAGGAGTTATATTATCATCATAAGGCGAAAGCCGATATGATCGGCGCGGTGGGCGGGGGACGAGCCATTGCGAGAGACCGCCCTGCAGAACCAAACGGCGTTGACGCAACTGCCGCCACGCCGCACGCGGACCGAGCCGTGTGCTGGCCCCATTGGATTCTTAGCTGGGCTTATCTTATAATAATCCTTATCATACCAATCAGCGCACCACTCCCACACATTTCCGGCCATATCCATACACCCATACGGACTTTTTCCTGCGAGATATAACTCCACCAGTGAGGTCATCTTCAACCCGCTTTCCGCCGAATTACACTTATTTTTATCAAACTCATTGCCCCAGGGATAAACAAGGCCCCCGGTTCCACGCGCGGCTTTTTCCCACTGGGCTTCCGTGGGCAGTTTGAATGTTAGCCCGGTTTTCTGGGATAACCAATCGCAGTAAACCACTGCGTCATCCCAGGAGATATGAATGACCGGCCGGTTTTCTCTGCCCCAGCCTTTATCATCCGGTTTCTTTTTTCCAGTCTCTGCACAATAGCGATCGTATTGGACAAAAGTTACTTCATATTTGCCCATCCAGTAACCATCCAGGTTCACTTCATGAGGTGGTTTTTCAAAATCTTTTCCATCATCTGCTCCCATTATGAATTTTCCAGGTGGGATATAGATCATGGTGAGGTCATATGTTTTATAAAAGGCTTCCCAACAATCACTTTCATTCTTTTTAACATCCCAGCCCTTTAATTTCAAACCCCTGACAAAAATAGGCTCTTCATCCGCTGGAGGTGGCGTTTCCACCCTTTCAAAGGATTCTCCCCTTTTTTTATAGTCTGATTCAATGACTCTAATCAATTCCTCGATTTTATACTCGCTGTCGATAGAGATGGCATGGAAAGCTTCCAATTCCTCAAGTATCCCACTTTCGTCGATTATTAAAGGGATAATAAAGCAGTAGCCGGGCCTGAAAGCCTTTTGCCGCTCCCGTGCCTCGTATATCTCTTTATGAACATACCCTTCCACTTTTTTCAGGGATTTACTTTGCAAAACCAGGAAATAATCGATTTCCTTTTTAATCACCATCTGAATCATATCATCCCACAGATCACCGCCGCGCAGCTTCTCTTTATCAAGCCACGGATCGAGACCTGCCGCTTTTAAATGCACATGCAAGGCGCTGGCGAAGGCCTTATCTTCGGATGCGTGGCAAAGAAACACCCTGGGCCGCTTTTTTTCATTCGATAGAATAATGGAAGTCACCATTTCCCCACTCACAGTTACCTGGCGATTCAATGCTTCAGGGCCTTTCCCTGCGATAGTCATCGATCATATCCTCCTGTATTCGCTGCCGGTTTTTTTTGCGATTCTATATTTTAACCGAAACCATATTTGATTTCAATAGTTGAGCGGAATTGGCGGCCTGAATAAAAATAGCCACCACGACGCCGGGAAAGCCCTGTATTTTCATTGCAAACGGAAAGGAATAATAGAACAATTTACTCCCTCAAAAGGACCACACTTTTAAGTTCTCAATTCGCTCGAAATGACTCATATTTAATGTTATCACCGGCAGGTCATTGGCAATGGCTGTTGCAGCAATAAATATATCTCGAAATTCAATGATTTGATTTTTCGATTTTAGGCTTTTATAAATAGAACTTGCAATAACAGAGGCCCTTGAATCAAAAGGAATTATTTTAATCTTGTCAAAAAAAATTTTTAAGGATGTCGCACGTTCTTCTTTTACCCCAGCGAGAAACTCAAATTCGGATATCGTTGATGTGAAAATTCTATGAGTCTTTTGTATTTTGTACAGTATGCTCTTCTTTTTATCCTTTTTCCTGAAAAAGTCAATCAAGATAGAGGTGTCAACTAAAATTCGCCTATCTTCCAATTGTTGAACTCCTTGCCGATGTTTTCAATATTTCGAATTTCCTCTTCGCTTAGAACAGGAGCGCTTAGAAGAATTTCTTCCAGCGTCTCTTTATCATCCCCCTCTTCCTCTTGAATGCCTGTTATTTCCGATCGTTCCTCTATTTCCAGGAAATCAATCTGCCTTAAAAAATCCAGGAGATATTTACCTTTTTGATCGTTTTTTATATTCAGCGTTATCACACTCATAAAAACCTCCTGGGGTAATTGTATCATAAAACAAGATTTTTTGTCTATTTTCTTTTAAAATTCCCGATATGCATCGGAATGCCTCCAGTGAAAGGGGAAACGGAAGGGGACAGGTCAATTCCCTTTCCTTTACTGGAGGCGGCGGTTTTTGTTTCGGCCATTTTAATTTTGGTCATTTGGATTTTTAAAAAGGTGTCCGCGCCGCGGACTCTTTCCTGTTAGAGTTAGAAATATTGATGTCCGCTAAATCGTTGCCTACTCTCGCATCCGGTTTGCCGATTTCCGCAAAATGAATGCCGATTGCGGAAAATTTTTGCCGATGCCCGCCAAACGGATGCCGATTTCGTCATCCCTTTTGAGGATTTCCGCCAAACAGATGCCGATTGAGGCAAAATTTTGCCGATGATGGCAAATTTTTGGGTAATGTCCACTATTTCGTTGCCGATTTTCCCATCCGGTTTGCCGATTTCCGCAAAATGGATGCCGATTGAGGCAAATTTTTGCCGATGATGGCA
>JAUPLE010000610.1 GCA_030837085.1 Acidobacteriota bacterium
AAAACCGAAGTTACTTTTGGTTGCCGCTACATTATTGATGGGAAACCAGCGCTGAATTTCAAGGAAACGAATCCGAGCTACATGCCCGCCACCATCTTGTCTGCGGCAATCTACCCGAAGGCCCTTACTCCAGACGAAATTAATAAAATCAAAGGCGTAGAACTCATCAAGCTGATCGCCGCCCAGGCCTCCAGTTCAGAACCTGGTCTCTACAACGGAAAGACACAGACTCCCGATCGGCTCATTGAGGGCCCGAGGACTATTCCCAACTTCTGGAACAGCAACAGCAAAATCAACGATCCGACTCCCTGGTTCTGGGTCAAGCTGGAGCGGCCTGCGGAGGTAACCAGCTTGGTAATCCAATGGAAACTAGCGGACGGCCAATTAGGAAACCGGGCCATGAAATACACGGTCTCCACTTCAATGGATGGCATCACTTTTACCGATACCGGGGTGAACCAGGACAACGTAATAGGCTTGACCCCGAATACAGCACGAGACTTGCTCCCTGGATGGGCGGGTAAGACGCAGTACATCAAGGTAAACATGAGCAATTGTTCATACGGTCAAACGCCGGAATACTTCACGTGCTACTGGGTAGAGATTTACGGGCGCCCTCTTTGATTGTAATTTGTAATTTGTAATTTCCCGGACAAGCCAGCTCCCTTTTGGGTTCCGGCTTGTCCGGGATGAAATTATGGGGACAGGCCAATTTTGAGAAAAATGAGCCGTCCCCTTTTCCTTCTTTTTGGGGATAGGCGAACCAGGCATCATTAAATACCATTTCATTTGAAAGAGGGAGGCTTTTTCGTCCTCCCCAGTTTATTTTGATTCGATTTTTATTCATTTTGATTCGATCGTTATTTCATAAAACGTGTCATTCCTTTAAAATCGGTTATGTAATGAATGATTAAAACCGGTTTTAAAGGAGTGACGTTAATGATACTTAATGAATTTAAAAGCGAGAGTCTAAAAACGATACCGTCGCCGGGCCAGGTATCCGGCGCCGGTAAAACCATCTGCCCGGTAGAAGAGAAAATCCGGAAAGTCGCTTCCAGTGATTTTTCCGTCTTATTGGAAGGGGAGACCGGGGTCGGTAAGACCCTGGCGGCCCGGACCATTCACCAACTCAGCGGCCGATGTCACCGCCCGTTTATTAAAGTGGATATCGCCGCCATACCGGAAACACTCCTGGAAAGTGAACTGTTCGGTTATAAAAAAGGGGCCTTCACCGGCGCCAATAACGATAAAAAAGGATTCTTCGAGGCCGCCGACGGCGGCACGCTGTTCCTGGATGAATTGGAGAACCTGCCCCCTTATGCCCAGTCCAAATTACTGGCGGTAGTGGAAGACCGGGCCGTTGTTCCCTTAGGAACCACAACCCCGGTTAAAATCGATGTTCGCATTATCTCAGCCACCAATAAAAATTTAAAACAAGCCGTCATAGACAAAAGCTTCAGGGAAGACCTTTACTTTCGGCTCTGTGAATTCGATATCCATATACCTCCGCTGCGGGAGAGGCCGGGCGATATTATTGCCCTTTCCCTTGAGTTTTTAAGGCACGCCGCCGCTGAATTGGGGAAGCCGGTCACCGGCATTACCGGTGAGGCCATGGACCTGTTGACCGGCTATCCATGGCCCGGTAATATCCGGGAATTAAAAAATGCCGTCAAGCGCGCCGTCCTGCTCTGTGAAGAGGAATGCTTAACCCCCATGGATTTCCCGCTTTTACTCCAGGGACAGGCGCATCATAAATCGCGGGCCAATGGAGAAGTCGATTATTTTCCCAGGACTTTACACATGGTTGAACTGGAACAATGGGCCATCCGGCAGGCGTTAGCGGCCACCAACGGGAGGGCCATGAAAGCGGCGATATTGGTGGGAATGGAATACCAGAAATTTAAGCGGAAATTAATTAAGTACGCCATTCAACTTTGATAAATATTAAACTAATTTTAAAATCAAATCCTCAAGACTTCTCTTGGGTACATGATGAACCTGCCGGTCATCCCTCCAATACTTGATATCGTCACCTTTAACTTCATCGATGACTACCTGCTCTTTCGGTTTTCCCAGGGCGATAATGACGGAGATTTCCAATTCTTCGGGGATATCCAGGAGTCGGCGGATTTTTTCTTTATCGACGGAGCCGATAAGACACCCGCCGTAACCTTTTTCCACGGCGCTCAACAGGATGGTTTGCATGGCGATGCCGTAATCCGCGTCGATATTGGGGCTTTCGTTTCGCTTGCCCAGCATGACGATATAAGCGGAGGGGCGTTCGCCTTCTTCGGGGCCGTCCCATTCGGTTAAATAAGCCGCCCAACGGAGATGCGGGAAAATTTGCCGGTTCATGGATTCATCGGTTACCAGGATAAATTTTAACGGTTGTTTATTGGCGGCGGAAGGAGTGAAGCGGACATTTTCCACCATATCTTTCAATTGGTCGCCGATTATTTTTACTTCCTGGTAAAAACGGCGGTAGCTGCGGTTTATTATTAGTAATTCTCTTAAAGTCATGGACGTTCCTCCATTTGAAGAAGGGATTATAGCATAGGTGCAGGGGGCGCGCAACCTTAGCAAAAATAAAAATCGGCCTGTCTACCTTCCGCTCCCCAATTAATACGACCCTCCCGAAGGGAGGCCGTTTTAACTTTGGTTGCGGCTTACCGCGATGCGCCCTCTGCGTCCTCCGGGGCAAAAAAAAGGAATGCGATACCAAAAACCCCTTACGATAAACCGGCAACGATTAAACCCAAACGGCAAAAATATTTTTTTGATTGGAAGCAATCCGGTCCTGCTTATACGCTTTCCTTGTCTTTTTCATGAAATAGAAAATTATCAAATATCCATTGCGAAGCCCCTGTGTTTCCAGGT
>JAUPLE010000611.1 GCA_030837085.1 Acidobacteriota bacterium
CTTTACCGGATGTTCACGGGAACCGCGAAATAGCGCAAGAATATACTTCCCCTTCAAGTGAAACGGAAAAAAGATTGGCGGAAATATGGGAAAATATTCTTGGAGTTAACATAGGAACCAATGAGGAGTTTTTCCATTCCGGCGGCGATTCGATAAAAGCAGTTCGGCTAATCAATTTAATTAATACACAATTTTCCGCCCATTTAAAGATAGCGGATATTTATCTCAATGGAACGATTAAGAAACTGGCCGCTGTAATCGAGAGCGAGAAAACAGTCCCTGGATATGCAAATGATGAAGTAGAAAGGGCTTTAAAGGAAATAGAAGAATTGAAAAATAGAGTGACGGCGGACGAGCGATTGCCGAAGGAAATCGAAGATGTGTACCCCATGAGCGATATCCAGAAAGGTATGGTGTTTCACTCGTTAAAAGATATGCAAACCGCCTTGTATCATGACCAGATGGTATACCAGGCCAGGATAAGCGGGTTTAATGCAGCTTTATTTAAGAAGGCCTTTATATTGTCGGTGGAAAAACATGCGATATTAAGAACTGTTTTTGACCTGGATACCTATAGCGAACCTGTGCAATTGGTGTATCGTTGTGTTCCTAATGATATCACCCATGATGACATTTCAGCCATGGAAAAGGGCAGGCAGGAAGAGTATCTGACTCGGTTTTTGGAAGAGGATAGGAAAAATGCTTTTCAATTCGGTATTCCACCTCTGTGGCGACTGAGAACCTTTGCCCTCGGCAACGACAATATTTGCGTGCTTTTGGTAGCCCATCATGCCATACTGGATGGTTGGAGCGTCGCCTCACTGGTGACGGAAACGATCAATACCTATTGGCGGCTTAAGGACAATCACAATTTTGTCCCGGTTATGTTAAAGAATTCCTATAAGGCATTTGTTATTGATCAGATGGTTGAAAAGAACCGCGTCGATTCTGTTGTGTTCTGGAGAAGGGAGTTGGATGGTTTTAAACGGTTGGAATTTTCAATTCCCCAGTTGGGCAACGTTGGAAAAAATGAAATCAAAAAATACAATTATAATCTGGGCGTGGATCTTTTTTCGAAATTGAAAGAAATTTCCAAAATCTATCAGACAAATATTAAGCACTTGTGTTTTGCTGCTTACCTTTACATGTTGAATATGTATTGTTATGAGAACGAAATGGTGGTTGGACTTGTGACTAATAACCGGCCGGTATGCAAGGACGGCGATAAAATTTTGGGTTGCTTTCTAAATACCATACCCGTAAGATTGAAAATCCCCACACATATAAGCTGGAGGGACTATATAAACCTGGTAGAAAAGAAATTACTGGAATTGAAACCATATGAGCGCTTGCCTTTATTCGATATTGTGAGAGTAATCGGCGAAAATACTCAGGATAGAAATCCTATATTTGACGTGATATTCAATTTTGTAGATTTCCATGTACTGGGGCAAATCGAGCAGGATTATGGAAAAGATGATGCCGATAAACTGAATGTGGAAGGGAATATTCTCACCAATACTTTATTCAATTTTAATGTATCCACTACTCTTGAGGATTTTGGAGTTTTTATTTCGTTTTCTGAGGCACATTTGCGCGATGAAACGGCTAAAAGTTTATGCTGTTACTTTGAAAGAGTTTTGAAAAAGTTTATCATTGAGCCCAGGAGTTTGGCAAATAAATTTGAGTTGATACCGGTTGAAGAAAGGAAAACGCTTTTAGAGGAATTTAACGATACAAACACGGAATACCCAAGTGATAAAAGTGTCCATGAATTGTTTGAAGAGCAGGTAGAACGAACCCCCAACAGTATTGCTCTTGTAGGGGCGAACCGGCACCCCCGTGTCTGCCCAGATTGTCTGACTTACAGTGAATTGAACAAACAATCCGACCGGTTGGCTCATTCATTAATAGAAAAAGGCGTCCTGGCGGACAATATTGTGGGAATCATGATGGAACGTTCCATTGAAATGATGGTCGGCATTTACGGTATTTTAAAATCCGGGGGTGCATATTTACCAATTGATCCATCTTACCCGCAAGAACGTATTCAATATATGTTGGAGGATAGTAATGCCAGGGGTTTGTTAGGAATGGAAGAATGTCAAAATAAAATAATTGTTAATTGTCAATTGCTACTTGTTAATTGTAAATTAAAAAATGTGCGCTCTCTGCAGGCGCCTTATCATCAGTCATCATTCATCAATCATCATTCGAATCAGCTCGCTTATATCATCTACACTTCCGGTTCTACCGGCAAGCCCAAAGGTGTGATGATAGAACATCGATCGGTTGTCAATTTGTTATTTGCATTGCAAAACAACTATCCTTTTACTACAGCGGATACTTACTTGTTAAAGACATCGCATATTTTTGATGTATCGGTGACAGAGCTATTTGGGTGGGCCATGGGGGGAGGCAGGTTGGCGATCCTGGAAAAAGGTGGTGAAAAAGACCCGGATGTAATATTTGATTGGATCGAAAGGTGCCAGGTTACTCATATCAATTTCGTCCCTTCTATGTTCAATGAGTTTATTGAGCATGCAGCAGGGGAAGATAAGAACCGGTTATCGAGTGTGAAATACATTTTTCTGGCAGGGGAGGTTTTGTTGCCGCGGATGGTGGAGAGATTTAGAGCATTGAATATTCCTGGCAAATTGGAGAATATCTATGGCCCGACAGAGAGTACGGTATATGCAAGTAAGTATTCGTTAAGCGGTTGGGATGGAAATGGAAGTATCCCGATTGGGAAGCCATTACCCAATATAAGTTTATATATCATAAATAAAGGTGGCCAATGGCAGCCGTTAGGTGCAGCAGGTGAGTTATGTATTGCCGGTGTGGGGTTGGCGCGGGGTTACTTAAACAACCCAGAGCTAACTAAACAAAAGTTTTTGGAGGTCCAGGAATCTTTTTTCAAAAAGGTTCCTGGTCTTTTCTACAGAACCGGCGACCTGGCGCGCTGGCTTCCCAATGGGGCTATCGAGTTCCTGGGTAGAATTGATCACCAAGTGAAAATCAGGGGATACCGCATCGAATTGGGTGAGATAGAGAATCACCTTTCAAAATATAAAAGAATAAAAGAAGCGGTCGTAGTAGTAAAAGAAGCTGAAAGTGGGGATAAGAACCTGGCAGCATATATTGTTTCAGACGTTGAGATTCCAACTGCAACATTGAGAGATTATTTAACGAATCTTTTACCCGGTTATATGATCCCGGCTTATTTTGTAAGAGTGGAAAAGATGCCGCTGACTTCTTCAGGGAAAATCGACCGCGGTGCACTTCCTGAGCCTATATTGATAACAGGTAAAGAATATAAGGCCCCAAGAAATGAAATAGAAAAGAAATTGGTAGAGCTATGGTCTGAGATTTTAGCAAGAAACCTATTACATACGTCTCAATTGCAAACATCGATAGGTATTGATGACAATTTTTTCCAACTGGGGGGGCACTCGTTAAAAGTAACCTCGCTTGCATCCCGAATCTACAAAGTATTTGGCGTAAAAGTCCCGCTGGGAGAGATATTTAAAAAACCTACCATCAGGGGACTTTTCGATTATATCGACCGGACGGAGAGGGAGCAATATATATGGATAGAACCTACGGAGACCAAGGCATATTATGAATTATCACCGATGCAAAATGCGTTGTTTACTCTCCAGCAATTACATCGGGACAGTACCTTTTACAATATCCCCTTTATTACCCGGTTGGATCGCGACCTGGGCAAGGGAAAACTGGAACAGGTATTCCATCAAATTATAAAAAGACACGAGAGTTTGAGAACTTCTTTTGAAATAATAGACGAGATCCCGGTCCAACGGATTCATATAGATATTCCTTTCGAATTAAAGCACATGGAATTGGTAGGGGACGGGATACCCAACCAGCTGGCTGTGGAAAATATCATCAATAGTGTAATTCGCCCCTTTGATTTAAGTCGGCCGCCATTGTTCCGTGCCTGTTTGATAACCGCGGCGGATTTACATCTCCTGGTGGTGGATATGCATCATATTATCTCGGATGGCATTTCCAACATGATATTGGAAAAGGAGTTTCGGGTATTATGCGGCGGCGAAGAATTGGCGCCGATACGTTTGCAGTATAAAGACTATGTTGGGTGGCGGAATGGGAAAACCATGCAGTTGAAATTGAAACAGCAAGAAATGTACTGGCTTGCCGAGTTCTCCCAGGAACCACCAGAGCTTAACCTTCCCACGAATTACCCCCGACCGGCAGAAAGGAATTTTGAAGGGAATACTGTAGGATTTGCCTTATCGACGCCGGAAATTCTCCTGTTAAATGAAATAGCCAGGGATACGGAATCCACGTTATTTGTCGTGATGCTCTGCTTATTTGCAATTTTATTATCCCGGTTAAGCGGGCAAGACGACATTGTGATCGGTGTACCAGTTTCAGGTCGGCCTCACCCAAATTTTGAGTGCATAATTGGTGTTTTTATCAATACCATACCCATTCGACTTTCTATTGACGACACTCAAACGGTGATAAATTTCTTAGCGTACGTCAAACAAAAATGTTTCAGGGCCTTTGAGAACCAGGATTATCCTTTTGAAGAATTGGTGGAAAAAGCAGCACTCCAACGGGAAACCAGCCGGAACCCTTTATTTGACACCATGTTGAATTACATGAATTATACGGAAAGTATAGCGAGCGTTTCGGACCATTTTTCTAAAGATCATTATACCTACCAAAGGGGTACTTCTAAATTTGATTTCAGCGTCGATATTCACCAATACCGGGACAGCATGTATCTCAGTTTCGAGTATTCTACGCAGTTGTTCAAAGTGGATACGATCGAGCGTTTCCTGGACTGCTTCAAACAGATCGTATCCACTATCTTAAATAATCGAGAAGTGAAATTGGAAGATATCAAAGTCAGCCATGACTATAGCGAATTGGAAAACAATGTATTCTCCACCGCCCCTGTGGATTTCGATTCTATGTTTTCCAGGAAAGAAGAAAAAAGAATAACGATAGGAGTTTAAAATGATGAAACCTGCATATTACAGGATCAGTCCTGTTAACATTGAAGGAAAACCATCCAACCGTTTAATGGTGGTCCTTAAAACCAAAGGTTGCGAGTATGCTCATAAAACAGGTGGTGGGTGTACTGTTTGTGGATTCTTAAATCATGCCAGCCAGGACATCACCGGCGCAGATATTATCAAGCAACTGGATTTTGTCTTGGGGGCTTTTGATTTAAGTGGTGTAGAAGAGATTGACATCTTAACCCTGGGATCTTTTTTTAACGATTCGGAAGTTGATTTACCAACACGGCTGGCGATAATGGAGCGTCTTTCAAAACTCCCGCAGGTTCGGCGTATCTCCACGGAAGCGCGGGCCGAATATGTGACTGTGGCTAAGATTAAAGAGGTCAAACAGGCCCTTGGAAATGATAAAATACTGGAATTTGGCATTGGATTGGAGAGCGCCAACGATTATTTGCGTAATGTGGTGATTAATAAAGGGTTATCCAAAAAGGCATATGAGAAAACAGTCGCCAAAGTAAAGGAAGCCGGAGCCAATTTGCTGACGTATTTATTGATTAAACCGCCCCAGGTTTCGGAAAAAGAAGCCATAGCCGATGCTATCCAGAGCGCTGCCTATGTGTTCCAAACGGCCAAAGAAATGGGCGTATCTGCCAGGGTGGCTTTCGAACCGGTGTTCATCTGCGAAAATACGTACCTGGAACAATTGTATCTCCAGGCGAAATATCGTATGCTGAACCTTTGGAGCGTGGTGGAGGTCATTAAAGGCGCCCATGAATACGGCTGCATTTTCATCGGTTTGAGTGATGAGAACCTGTCGCTGGAACGAATGCCCTTCAGTTGCCCCACCTGTAATGGCTCGATAAGTCGTGAAATTGAAAATTTCAATAAAACCCAGGATATATCAGGACTGCTTCAATTAGACTGCGAATGCAAAACCCGCTACCTGGAAAAGATGGCAAGAGAGGAAATCTGAAATGAAAATAAAAAAGTTACTGATGGAAGATTGGCTGGCGGATTATCAATCGGTAGAATACAACCTGGCAGAAAGCGGTTTCGTTGATTTTTCCCTGGGGGCGTTTCTTTCTTTTTGTAAAGAGAATCCCTCGAACCTGGAAAAGATAAGCTTGATGAACCCCGATACGCATGGTTCTATCGGACTGAGACGCGAAATCGTCAGATGCTACCTTTCTGCCGAAGTCGAAAATGTCCTGGTAACTGCTGGCGTTACCGAAGCATTATTTACATTTTTCAATACAGTACTTGAACCTGGAGACGAAGTGATTGTGGAATTCCCGGAGTTTCAAACCTTGTACGAATTACCCGCCGCACTGGGTTGTGAAATAAAGTTTCTAACCCTATCAAAAGAAAACGGGTTTCTCCCTGAAGCAGGTAAAATTAGGGATTTAATTACTCCCAGGACAAAATTGATTATCATAAACAATCCCCACAATCCATCCGGTTCACTGCTTGATGTGGAGATGATCCGCGAGATCGGGAAAATCGCCCGGGAAAATGATTGTTACCTGTTGTTCGATGAGCATTATAAATTTCTCCCCCTGGTAGAAGGGACGGAACAGTTGACATCAGGTTTCGATATCTGCCGGCCATTTCACAATAAAATCGCGGCTGTTGGTTCCATAACCAAGTGTTTCGGCTTGAATGGGCTGCGGGTAGGGTGGCTGCTGGCGGAGCCACAAATCATCGAAGAATGCAGGGAATTTAAACATTATTTGACCCATGTTACCCCTCCTCTTTGCGATTACCTCGCGGAAACAGCTTTACGAAATAAGGAAAAATTGATTCGCTTTGTGAAAGATAATATTTTGAAGAACCTGGGACTTTTAAATGATTTTATGAAGGCACATGAACATAAGTTTGAATATATCGAACCCAGGGGAGGGCTGGTATGTTTTCCCAAATTGAAAGACCAGGAAGATGCATCCTTGTTTTGCCGGGATTTATTAATAAAACATAATGTTTCATTACTCCCAGGGGAGACCTTTGGAATGAAACAATATTTCAGGTTAAATTTCGGGGTTCAAGCGAGTAAATTCGCGAAAGCGCTTCAAGCTATGGATGAACCATGAAATTGAACTAAAGCTTTAAGCTCCACTTGCAGGAGGAGGAAGAAAAAATGTATAACGAGCAAACCATGGTATCACTTACTTTCGCGGCCAATACGAAAAAGAAAGAAAAATCCTATTGGTTAAACCAATTATCCGGCCAACCACAAAAAAGTTCGTTCCCTTTTGATCATGACAGTAAGGACTCTTCCGCTTACCGCCTTGAGACTATCGATTTCTCTTTTCCGGAGGGAATTGCCCGGCAGCTCATCGATTTAAGTAAAGGAAGCAATGTCCATTTGTTTATTTTTTTGATGACCGGGGCTTTTATATTATTGAGAAAATATACAGGGGACAGAGATATGCTTTTGGGGATTCCTGTTTCGCGGACTGGAGAAAACACCACCTTAATAAATTCCGCTTTAGCTATCAGGTGCTCGTTTGATGATACCTTCACATTTCCGCAACTACTATCAATGATTCAGCAAATTCTTATTGAAGCAGGTGATCACCAAAATTTTCCGATCTACGTATTAAGCGATTTATTGGGACTGCCCTGGTTGCCCAGTGAAGGATTCCCATTATTTGATGTGGTGGTTTCGTTGAGAAATATTCACCGGGATACCCTGGATGAATTTTTTCCCAATATCATGGTTTCGTTTAATAATAATGGCAAGGGGATTGATGGTAAGTTCACTTTTAATAATGGTAGGTATGAACCTGTGTCTATTGCCAGGTTGATCAACCATTATAGAACGCTGCTGGGAGAAGTTTTAGCAAATCCATATCAGAAAATGTCGGAAATCGAACTCTTATCAGTAGAGGAAAAACACCAAATACTGGTATCTTTCAATGATACTGACGTCGATGTCCCGGAATTTATTGCTGTTCATGAATTAATCGACCGGCAAGCCGAAGCAATGCCCCATGTCACCGCTGTAGTTTGCAAAAGCCAGTGGCTCTCTTATGCGGAACTTAAAACCCAAACGGATTACCTGACCGGGATATTAAGGCAGAAAGGATTACAACCTGATCAGGCAGCGGCGGTTATTTCCGGGCCTTCCCTGGAAATGGTGGTGAGCTTGATTGCAATATTAAAAGCCGGGGGCGCTTATGTACCCATTGATCCTGAGTACCCGAAGGAACGCATCGATTATATGCTAGCCGATAGTAATGCGAGGATTTTAATAGCAACGGAAGAATGCAGGAAGGGAATAATTGTTAATTGTCAATTGTTAATGGTTAATTGTGAATTAAAAAAAGTACGTTCTCTACAGGTCCCTTATCATCATTCATCAATTATAAATCATCATTCGAATCAGCTCGCTTATATTATATACACTTCCGGTTCCACTGGTAAGCCCAAGGGGGTCATGATCCAGCATCGCTCATTTGTCGATTTTACCCTCTGGGCCGTGGAGGTATTTGAACACCGCCCCGGGTACCAGGTGTTACTGGCTAACTCCTTTGCTTCGGACGGGGCGGTTCAGCAGATATTTCCACCCCTTGTTTCCGGCGGCGTTTTACATCTCATCGAGAAAGAGTTGCGCCTGGATATTCACCATTACCTGGATTATCTAAAGAAAAATAAAATTAACAACATCGATGAAGTGCCGGTATTGATGAATGAATTACTAGCCCAGATCGATCCCGATGACGGGGAGGAAATACTGCCGGATTTAACCTGCTTATGCCTGGGCAGCGAATATGTTCCCATGGAACTGGTAAGGAAATGCCGGCGGTATTTAAATCGCAGTGGCCGGATTATCAATGCGTACGGTCCGGCGGAAGCGTCAGTGGAGGCAACTTTTTATCCTTTTGACGGGACATCAGACAGTGAAATATCATTAATCGGAAAACCCCGGCGCAATACCCGTGTCTATATCCTGGATGAGGCGGGGAATTGCTGTCCTATCGGCGTACGCGGTGAGATTTGTATCAGTGGAATGGGGTTGGCCAGGGGCTATCTCAACCAACCGGAATTAACCGCAGAGAAGTTTAGCAAAAGTTTTTCAGGGGGTGTAGGGGGGCGGTTTTACAAAAAAGCCCCCCTGCTTTACCACACCGGCGACCAGTGCTGTTGGCTCCCGGACGGGAATATCCGTTTTTTCGGGCGCGTGGATAACCAGGTCAAAATCAGGGGCTACCGAGTGGAGCTCTCTGAAATCGAAAAAGTATTAAAAAGTTATGATGGAATTAAGGATGCTGTTGTCCTTGTCCGGGAAAAGGTGGATGGCGAGATGGAGATATGCGCCTATTATGTAGAAAAGCCCCGGGAAACATTAAATCCCACTAACGACTTCCAGGGCAGCCTACGGCAGTACCTGGAGGACCGCTTGCCCTCTTATATGATACCCGCCTATTGCTTAGTGCTGAGAAAAATTCCGTTGACGCCCAATGGGAAGGTTGATAAAAATGCCCTGCCGCTTCCTGGACAGGGGGTAGGTCTGGTAGGGGAATATGCCCCACCCCGCAATGACCTGGAGAAAAAACTGGTAGATATCTGGTCTGAGGTATTAAAACGGTCACCGGAAACCATCGGTATTAATACTAATTTTTTTAAAATAGGGGGGCATTCGTTAAAAGCGACTACGCTTGCCTCAAGGATATACAAAGAATTTAACGTAAAAATATCATTGGTGGAAATATTTAAAAATCCCACCATCAAGGGGATTTTTACTTATATTAACCAGGCTGTTGGAGAAATGTACTTTGCAATAGAAGCTGTAGAAGAGAAAGAATACTATGTGCTATCTTCGGCTCAGAAACGGTTATACTTTTTGCAACAAATGGATAATTCCGGAACAACGTATAATATTCCTTCGGCCTGGATAATAGAAGGCGGTGTCGATAAAATTAACCTGGAACAAGCGATGATGAAAATCATTCAGAGGCATGAAAGTTTTCGTACCTCATTTGAACTAATCGAAGAAGAACCTGTTCAGCGCATTCATAAAAGCGCAGAATTTGAAATCGAATATGATGAATTAGCCGCGAAGAACGCGAAGAGATACGAAGAAAAAATAGATGCATTCATTAAACATTTCATACGACCTTTTGATCTTTCCAGGTCACCATTACTGCGAGTAGGATTGGCGCCGTTAAAAGAAAAATCCCATCTTTTAATGATAGACATGCACCATATTATATCGGATGCGGTGTCTACGGAAATTCTTGTACGGGAATTTACATGCTTTTATTTGGGAGGGGAATTACCGGGAATAAATCTCCAATACAAAGATTATGCTGAATGGCAGAATCGTGAAAAACTGAGCGAAGACCATTTAAAACAATGTATGTACTGGAAAAAGGAATTTACGGGAGAAATCCCTATTCTTGATTTGCCAACGGATTATGAAAGGTCTGCGGCCCAGGGGTATGTGGGCAGCAGGATAAATTTTGAAATATGCAGTGATGTCGCCGAGGCATTAAAATCATTATCATTAGAGACGGGAACAACCCTGTATATGGTGTTGACTGCCTTATATTGCATTTTTTTAGCAAAAATAAGTGGACGGGATGATATCATCATTGGTTCTCCTGTGGTTGGCCGCAGGCATGCTGATTTAGAAAAAATCATCGGTATGTTTGTCAACACATTGGCGCTCCGTAATTACCCGTCAGGTGAGAAAAAATTCTGCGACTTCCTGGCAGAAGTAAAGGAAAAGGTATTGTTGGCCTTTGAGAACCAGGAATACCAATATGAAGACCTTGTAGATGAATTAAATGTCAGGAGGGATGCAGGCCGTAACCCACTTTTCGATACCATGTTTGAATTGCAAAACATCGGTAGACAAATAATCGATATTCCCGGTTTGACGTTTAAACCTTTTATTTATGAAAACGAGACAGCGAAATTTGACCTGACATTGGTTGCCGGTGAAAATAACGGAGTGATTGATTTTTCTATCGAGTACTGTACAAAACTTTTTAAAAAAGAGACGATCGAACGATTTATAGGGTATTTCAAGCAAATCATTATCTCGGTTATAAAAAACCCGGGCGCCAGGATTTATGACATCGAGATGGTCGGTGAAGAGGAACATAAACAGTTGTTAACCACCATCAGGAATGAAGAAAATAAAATATTGGCTGGAGATATGAAAGAGATGCAGCAAATTCCAGCTATAGTGGAAGGGGACTTTGATTTTTAGGAGCAGTGCACATGAGAAAAACCATCGATTGCTTATTCATAGGGCATAACGAAATGGATTTTGCCGAATATGAAAAGAGTGTTAGAACAATGGGTCTGAATTCCGGGGCTTACCGGGATTTAAATTTGAATTTCATCCGTTATAACAATAGGCCGTATTCTATTTCCGAAATTTTTAATGTATTTCATTATTATGATGAAAATACAGGGCGGGCCATAAAACCGCTTAATGTTGCCGAATCTTTCGGTGCTGCCATTGCTTATCTCTGTACCTACTTGAATAGGAGGGGATATACTTTCGATTATGTAAACTCTTTCCAGTATGGCAAAGAGGAGTTGACAGCTAAGTTGGCGAATTCGGATTTCCTGGTGATTGCTGTTATTACTACTCTTTATGTATCGGTGCTGCCGATTGTCGAAATTATAAATTATATTAAGACGTATAACCAAACTGCGAAGATAGTCGTCGGCGGGCCCTTTGTTTCCACCAGGACCCGGACAATGACCCCGGAAGAACTGGAATTTTTGTTGGAATCCACCATTGGCGCGGATTTTTATGTCAACAGTTCCCAGGGTGAAACCGCATTGGTTAATATTATCGATGCACTAAAAAATAATAAACCTATCGAGTCCATTTCTAATATTTATTACAGAACCACTGAGGGTATTAACGCGACACCGGTCATGAAAGAAGACAACCTTATTTCGGAAAACATGGTGGAATGGGATCTCTTTAAACATAACCTGGGCGAATATGTCAATGTCAGGACCGCTATCTCATGCCCCTTTTCCTGTTCTTTTTGCGGATTTCCCCAGCATGCGGGCCGGTACCAGACTTCTCCTGTTGAAGAAATAGAAAAGGAATTGATCGCATTGGATAAAATAGGAACTGTTCGAGATGTCCATTTCATCGATGATACCTTTAATATCCCCGCGCCGCGTTTTAAACAAATACTGCGTCTGATGATAAAGAATAAGTTTCGCTTTAATTGGCATTCCTATTTCAGGTGCCAATATGCCGATAGGGAAATGGTGGAACTGATGCGCGCCAGTGGGTGTGAAGGAGTTTTTTTGGGCATTGAATCCGGGAGTAACCAGGTTTTGAAAAACATGAATAAGGCCGCTGACACGGATAAATATTTGAAGGGCATCGAATTATTAAAAGAATATGGAATCGTAACCTTCGGCAACTTTATAATTGGTTTCCCCGGAGAAACCGATGAAACGGTCAGGGATACCATTAATTTTATCGAAACCGGCGGGTTGGATTTTTTCCGCAGCCAATTATGGTACTGCGAGCCCATTACCCCGATCTGGACGCAAAAAGAGGTTTATGATATCCGGGGGGAAAGTTTTGAGTGGAGCCATGCCACGATGGATTCCCGGAGGGCCAGTGACCTAGTTGAGAA
>JAUPLE010000612.1 GCA_030837085.1 Acidobacteriota bacterium
ACCCATAACCATTTTAATTTCAAGTAGTCGTAAGGAGTGATAAATTAAAAATAAGGAAAAGGGGATGGTCGAGAATAATCAACCGAATTCATTTAAAAAAATTTATTTTTTTTCATACACAACTATTGACAATATCTCATGAATGATCCAACATTAAATAGGAGGAAAAAATGATTAAAGAAACGAAACATTACGACGCCCTGTTGAGCGATGAAGAACTGGCTGCAGTCAAAGGCGGCTGGGAACCCCCACCGCCCCCACCGAAAATCGGCGACGCCGATGACTATGGAAACGGTTAAGACTGATTACACATTGCTCACACAGATTCCTGAAGGAAAAGGGGACAGTCGAGAATAAACATCCTGGCGAATTTTCCTGGCTGTCCCCTTTCCTCCTTCCTTTCCTTCCTTTCCTTCGCCAGTGAAGCATTTTCTTTCATGCGTGAATCATTTTTATTCATGCGTGATACATTTTTCGCCCCGGATACCGAAAAACGTATCGTTGATGAAGCGAGGTGTATCGCACGTGAACCAAAACGTTTCACTCGCGAAACTTTTTTATCCGTTAACGAAGCTTTATTGTTCACGCGTGAAGCCTTTTGATTCACGCGGGAAGCAATTTGATTCACGAGGGAAGCAATTTGATTCACATGGGAAGCATTTTCTTTCATGCGTGAATCATTTTTCGCCCCGAATACCGAAAAACGTATCGTTGATGAAGCGAGGTGTATCGCACGTGAACCAAAACGTTTCACTCGCGAAACTTATTTATCCGTTAACGAAACTTTATTGTTCACGCGTGAAGCCTTTTGATTCACGCGGGAAGTAATTTGATTCACATGGGAAGCTCTTTCGTTCACGGGTGAAACAATCGGGAAAAAAATCGAAAATGTTTTCCCACCGCTTTCGCCCGATTTCAAAGGAGGGAAAGGGGACAGTCGAGAATAATCACCAAACCACACACACCACACACATTTTTGACATTCGGCACGGACCACAGGCCGGGAATCTTCTTTTTTCCCGGCCTGTCCCCGTATCCTCCTTCCATGATAAATCCAGGAGCCTTTGTTTTTCTTCTTTGTGATCTATCTTTCCGACAACTTTTCAACAAATTCTTTAAAGCCTTTGTCCGTCAGGGACACTTTGCCTATCACATGCTCGATCATGTCTTTGATCCGCGGCAATTCCAATAACTCATCCAAATATAGCAACTTAAAA
Source organism: Acidobacteriota bacterium (assembly GCA_030837085.1). Classification (GTDB taxonomy): domain Bacteria; phylum Acidobacteriota; class Aminicenantia; order UBA2199; family UBA2199; genus JAKAGC01. The sequence goes on from JAUPLE010000612.1 coordinate 1,218, forward strand.
TATTCAACTGTATGCTGCAAACCCACTTGAGTCATAAATTTCAAAAATTCATTGTACGCTATGACGCTACTGTGTTTAAACTTAAATGGATTTTTCAACAGTTTGACCATTTCCATAAATTTAATTTCATCTATGACTGTACCGGGAAGTCCGGGTGTATCATGTCTAATCTGGGAGTAGTTGGTATTTTGAGACATTTTTATCGCCATTTCGACCATGACTTTACCCTGTTCACCGGCCGGGTATTCAGGTAAATAGAGATCGGGAATTTGTTCCAGGCAGGATTTGTGAAAGAGGTGCGGTATCATATCGATTGAGTTCCAGATACGTGTCGTCACTGCACCCAGGCGTTGATCATAGTAATCGGCAAATTCACGATTGCCGACAGCGGGTCCGGCTGAAGGGACTACCGATAACACTGCCTTCTTATTCGTATCCCACAGGTCTTGGGTGTCAGCCAAATAGAGTGCCAATGTAGAGGACAATGCACCTCCTAAACTGTGCCCCGCCACAATGATATCTACTTTTTCACCGGAAGCTCCGGTCATGGTTTTTAATAATTCCATCAATTGCACACCACCGGGGGCCATATTCAAAAGGTTTTTAAGCCCTACCTCTGTTCCTTTAGATATCCTGGGAGTCCGGTTAAATGTAGAATTTTCTAATAACTCTGCCCAGGGAACTGTTTCGCTCACCCAGAAATCCTCGATGACATAATCATAAATCGTAAGGCTCCCGGCAATGGAGATAATGTATTGCGGGGCTGTTTCCCCAGCAAAACTTCCTTTTGCCACGAACATTACATTATCTGCTTGCGGCTGTATCTTTTCGGAGAGCTGGGACTGGAAAACACCCGCACCCCAGACTACCTCCCATTCACCGAATAATCGTTTTACAAGCTTATTATCCAGTAATGTTTTGATGTCATTGCTAATACTATCTTCTAATTCATGCTGCGTACCGGTTTTATTGCATCCTATATTTGACAGTACTGAGATGGCGAAGATAGTCTGTAATTTTTTAAGGATTTTATCGCTTTTAATGGTTGGTTTAGTCTTACTATTGTTATTAGCCATGGTATAACCTCCTTATTGTTATTTCTAAAACTTATATCCCTGGACAAGGGTAAGTGCGGGGTTTATCTGTTGGAACTTCCTGGTTGACAGCCGGGAGATAATTACCTGTTAAGTCATGATTAGCAAAAATATCGTAGGTTTGCCAGAGATATGAAAATTCTTTACCTACATGGGTGTAGTCGTATTCGAGTGGTATTTTATCTGGGATTTCTTCCGGCGGCACAATCGGGCATGCATCTGCCAGGTTAGTTACCCGGTAACTATAAGGCAATTGCGGATCGTAAGCATCCTTGAAACTTTTGTTTCCAAGTCTTGGTCCGCCAAAGTTGTACATTTGTATTGAACCGTCTATTCCTTTATCAGGGTGGATGATCGTTCCAATTGTCGCTGCCGCGAGAATCGCCAGGGCGCCTCCCAGGCTGTGGCCTGTGATAAAGCCGGCTTCTGCATTTAGTTCTGTTAACGCGTGCTTTATTTGATCCACCAGTAAAGCATAGATGATGAGGAAACCGATATGCGCTCTTACATTTTTCACATCACCGGGAGTGAACCACGCCGGGGAAACAGCCTTCTGGAGAAAGACAACATCCTCTTTCATTTCATATAAAGTCATGGTTCCCCGCAGGGCCACTATAAAATGACGCGGTTCATACGTAGATTCCAGGACTGAGCCGAAATAGACTTCTTTTTGACCCAACTTTAAAGACTTTATCATTTTTTTGAGACCCGGCAGGTCTGTCAGATCGATTTTTTCCAGGTCGCCTAATTGCTCGATGACTTCATTTTTCATAACCGGGATTTCAGCAGCATATAAAGCGGCAGTTTGTTTGTAACCCGGCAGTTCTACTAGCGGATTCTCTTTATTATTAGCATACTGGCCGTAAACCAGATCAAGGCACGCAGCAAGAGTTTTGGCTGTATTTGGATCATAGCCCTTTGTTAGATTTAAATTAGATTTGTTGTTGATACTCATTTTTTCCTCCTATTCTAAAAAATTTTAGATTTAATTTTTGAAGCATCGACGTCAAGAAAAAGCAGGGTCAAGTCTTGTTTTTCGACATTTGCTTTGAAAAAACGTTTTAAAACAAGACTTGAACCCTTAGACTCGTCAGCGACTCCTATTTTGAGGCAAATTCACCCATTTTAACATAGCCTTCTCTGCAATCCTTCGTTGGAACAAAAATTATACCTCGACAATAATCACTATGACAGGCAGAGTATAAGATCAACCGCCCCGAAGGAGATACGTACGCACAAGCAGCGGCTTTTACATCACCATAATCCCCACTCGGCAAGTCATCCAATATCACATACCTGCCTCTTGTCACGTCTGTGATACCGCCATCTCCACCCACTACATCGAATAACCAGGCCCGGTCAGTTCCAGAATTAGGGACCTCATCATCATTCGTAAATGAGATAAAATAGATTTTTCCATCTCTATCTCTCACCAGATTAATTGTCTCTCCGATCCTGTTTCCACTATCAGGTATAGTCACAATACCGAATAGATTAATTGTAAGATTTGGATCACGCAAATCATAGCCGGATGAAATTCCAAATATCAATTCTGAACCCCCGCTGCCTCCGCATACAAAAAGGTATTTCCCCCTATTAGCGCCGCTGCAAATTTGAGTTAAACCAACTGCATTGACTCCATCAACAAATCCTCTTTCGCCAAATTTCGTTATTGTCTTGAGATAAATAGGTTTTTCGGGATCTTTAAAGTCGATCAGCATAAT
>JAUPLE010000613.1 GCA_030837085.1 Acidobacteriota bacterium
AAAGCCTCCGTCGATTTATTAACCTTTTATGAAGATTTTTACCGGGAATATAAAAAACCCGAAGCCCTGAAACAAGAGGCATTGAAAAAGCAAGCACAAAAGCAGGAAGCCGGGGAAAAAGAAAAAGATGAGGCGCAGAAACTCCCCGAGTTACCGAGCATCCCGGCGCTGGAAGAGAGACAGGAAAGAAACAAGAAATGGTCGGAACAATTCCGCACCCGAATAGAGAAGACATTAAAAAAAGAGGCCCCGACAGAAACCGTCAAACTCTACCTCCACCATCTGGAACAAACCGAAGCAGCGCTGGCGGAAGAGACTCCCCAAAATGAAAGGGACTGTTCCTACGGCAGTTTTGTCCAATTTTTCGCGGAAAAAGACGACCAGGGCCGGGAAAGACTAATGGGTGCATTAAACGCCTCATTCCCCGGGTTCGGTAAAATGGTCAGCCGGTTCCTCCATATTTTCGACGACGCCGTCACTGACGACATGCGCGCCTGGAACCGGTCTTTAATAAAGCAAGACCAACTTTTCCTGGAAGATTCCGACGCCTCCTTTTTTAACGCCAATTTGCACCCGCCCCTGATGCCCCATGAAATCCACATGCCCAACGGCCAACACAGCCTGCCGCCTGAGAACCAGATTCCTATCACCGAACTCCAGGTAAAAGTGGATGATACCGGTTCCCGGCTTCAATTGCTGCACACGCCCACCCAGAAACGTGTTTATGTCTTTGACCTGGGATTCCAGGGCCACATGGGCCGTTCGCAACTTTTTCAACTACTGGAAAAATTCACCCTGGCCGAATACCTCTTCTGTTACCCCATGGTCAGTGCAGTGAACTCCTTTTACCCCGCCGGAGCCACGCGGGAAATCCGCGCCATTCCCCGGGTCCTTTATGAAGACCGCATTGTTTTGCAGCGAAGAACCTGGTATATCCCCGCTGAACTGCTGCCCAACAGGCAACCGGGAGAAACCGATTGGGCGTGGTTTTATCGCGTGAATGAATGGCGCCGGCGGCTGGGTATACCCGAAGAAGTATTTATTTTCGTGGTGGACCGCTATGCGGGGCAGGGCTCCCGGCCGTTGCCCCCAGGAAAAAAACCTCCCAGACCCAGCCCGGATGACTATAAACCCCAATATATCTCCTTTAAAAACCCATTCCTAATGGAACTCCTGGAAAAAGCCATGACCCGCGTACCTGACACCCTGAAAGTTGTTGAAATGCTGCCCAATTCCCAGCAACTCCCAACCCTCGGCAGCCACCGGCACATCATGGAGTTTGTTATTCACTGGTACACAAAAGAGGAAAAGGGATAAGATTGATAAAATGATGAATGATGAATGATGAATGATGAATAATAAAACACAGAAGACCTGGTTGGCCGCTTACCTCTACTATGGAGAACCCTGGGAAGAATTTTTATTAAAGGTGATGAAACCTTTTATCGATGACGTAATGGGAAAAGCGCTGGCTGAACAGTTTTTTTTCATCCGTTTTTGGGAACGGGGGCCTCATATCCGGCTCCGTTTCGAAGGAGAAACAGATATCCTGCAAAATCAGGTCAAACCCAGATTGGAACATTATTTTCTTGATTACTTCAAAGAACATCCTTCCGTGCGGCAGGAACCGGAAGATATGCATAAATGGCCGGCAGACCGGCAGTGGTTCCCCAACGATTCCGTGCAGTATATCGAATATGACCCCGAAGTGGAACGTTACGGCGGCCCATATGCTATTCTTATCGCCGAGAAACAATTCGAAATCTCTTCTCGCACCGTACTTGCCGTTATCGAAGAGAGCGGCTCCTGGGACTATGACCGCGCCCTGGGCGCCGCCATCCAACTGCACCTGGGCTTTGCTTTTGCCCTGGGTATGAACCTAATCGAAGCTGCCGAATTCTATTCCCGCATCGCCATGCATTGGTTTGCCAGCGCTCTTGGCTATACCGCCGGCATCTCCCCGGAAGAATTAAAAAACCGCCGGGAGAATACCATGAAAGCTTTCGAGGAAAACTTCCAGCGCCAAAAAGACACCCTGGTCTCTTTTCACCAAACCCTGTGGACTGCCCTAACGGAAGGAATGGAATTCGAACAGGAGTGGTTGAACCTATGGATACAACAAATGAGAACCATTGCGGAAGAACTAAAGGATATTCAACGGCAAAACCAGCTTGTTATTCCCCAATGGTTCCAACCGGAACCGGACAAGAAGACGCCGGTTGATCGTCAGTATTGGTGGCCTGTCCTGGAAAGTTACATCCACATGACCAATAACCGCCTGGGAATTTTAAACCGTGACGAGGCTTACCTGGGTTACTTAATTAAAGAAAGCATCAAGGGGCAGAACATTAACAATTAATAATTAACAAATGACAATTGACAATTATCACCATGAAGAGTTTAACGGTTAATAGATTAGATGAATAAGGAGCAATAAATGGCAGATAAACAATTGAAAGAAGAAATGTTAAACGAAGCCGTACGGATCGGCGATTGGCTGCTGGCAAAAGCCAAGAACGACGACAGCGGTCTATATTGGGAATGCACCTCCATGGATATGAAACGCAATGTCACCTGGGAAAAAGGAGAAGGCATCTATTCCGGCGTTTCAGGCATCTCGCTCTATCTCCTGATGCTGCACAAAATCACCGGCCAGGATAAATACTTGTCTGCCGCAAAAGACAGTATGCAGTGGGTGCTCGATTTTTGCCGGAAAAATCCCACCGAGTTTTATTCATTTTTTACCGGCCGCATGGGGGTTCCTTACGTCCTATTAAAAATGACGGAGTATACCGGCGACGGCAACTGGACTGAAAACGCCCTGGAACTGGCCAAACCCTGTACCGGTTTGTTAAACTCACCCCTACCCGTAGATGATTTAATCAACGGTTCTTCAGGTAACATCATCGGACTGCTGCATTTGCACGCCGCCGCCGGTGAAAAATGGCTGTTAGAAACCATCGACCTATTTGCGCGTCACCTCATCCAAAGCGCCTATCAAGGCCCCAAAGGACTCTACTGGGACCGCTCCCAAAACTCCATCAGCGGATTATGCGGGTTCTCCCACGGCGCCGCCGGCATCGGTTGGGTTTTCCTGGAACTGGGACACTACTTTCAAAACGAATCCTTTTATCGCCTGGCCCAGCAAGCATTTCTTTACGAATCGTACTTCTTCGACAACTCTACAAAAAACTGGCGAGATTTGCGGAAAGGCGCTTATAACAGTGAAGATGAGGAGGAGCACAAAAAAGCCTTCATTGAAAATAACATGGGATTTTTTACCAGCGGCGGTGACATGAATGCCTGGTGCCACGGCTCCGCGGGTATTGGCCTCTCCCGGCTGCGAGCCTGTGAACTATTTAAAGATAGAAATGCCCAACTATATGAATTATATCGAAACGATGCGCTCACAGCCATTGAAAAAACCATTGCCACCGATCTCGAAGCGAAAAATCCCTATGCGATATTTATCCTCTGCCATGGCAGCGGCGGCAACGCCGAACTCTTTTTGAAAGCCTATGAAACCCTGGATGATGAAAAATACCTCTCCCTTGCGGAACAAGTCGCCCGGAAAGCCCTGGACAGCCGGAAGACGTTTCCTTATTATCTCTCCGGTTTCCGCGGCGCTAACCCGCAAGGGAAAGAAGAAGAGGATACCAGCCTCTTTATGGGCAGCGCCGGCGTCGGGTATTTTTATTTGCGGATGTTGGCGCCCCACGATATTCCTTCTATCTTGATTCCCAAAATCAACGCCACCACTTCCCTGCCGTTCCCCCTCTCTCTCCCGGAAGCGGGAAAAGAATTGCTAAAAAAATATCTCAACCGATCCATTGTCATGGCCGAAAAGTATCGTCCACAAGAATTGGCTGATTTTTTCACCAATAACCCCATAAGCATCGACCGGGAACCATTAAGAAATACGTTCTTGACCTTCATGGAAAAGACCGTCTCTACCATGCCCCCCAGGGAACAAAATTGTCTTTCGGATATCCTGATATTAGAACGGGAAAAAGTTAGAATGGATGAAGCGATCGTCAGCCATTCTTACCTGGGGACAAAGGATAAAATATTGAATGAACAGGCAGAGAAATTAGTAACGCTGGATGCCGATGCTTTTTTAAATTTAAAACTCACATTAGAACCTACCGTCAAGATTGCCACCGCAGAATGGGATTGGAGCCCCGCCAATGAAAAAGAGTGGCTCAATAATATTAACCTGGAACCGGATATCTTTCCCTTGTTGTTAAAGCCCACCCCCTTGAAAATTCTTGAAGAGCCGCTCTCGCCCATGAGTTATACCATCCTGGGTGGTTTTGAAGACGGGAACACCGTGGCCAACGTTCGCCTGTTGACCATCAATGCTTTTGAATCTTTGACCCCGGAGCAGGAGCAAATGTTGACCGAAAAAATTATCGAACAGGTCAAGCAAGCCCTTTTGGCAGGAATATTAATACCCGTTTAAAATAAATGGAGGAAACATGAAGAGAAAATTATACCCATTCATCCTGGTATGTTTAATCATTGTTATGGCCGCCGGTTTAGTTGCGCGAGAAAAAACGGAAAAAATCGGGGAATTTACCTGGTTCACTGAAACGACTCCCTGGCAAGAAGTACTGCAGGCTGCCCAAAAAGTCAATAAACCCATCCTGGTGGTTTTCTGCGCCGACTGGCTCGATGATTGCGACGCCTTACGAAAAAACGTTTTCATGGCCGATGGTTTCAAAGAAATCGCTAACCAGGTAATTTTACTCTATATTGAGCAAGCTTCAAAAGAAGGCGACTCCTTTTGCCGCCAATTTAACGTCAGGATCTACCCTACCTTCAAACTTTTCTCAAAAGAGGGTGTTATGCTGGATAACGGCACGTTTTCACGTACGGTGGAAGGATTCCGGGGCTGGCTGAAAGACGTAAAAGCAGGGAACAATTTTTATGAATTGACGAAACAACTGGAGAAAAACCCTATCGACCGCGATCTGCTTGTTAAAATCGTCGATCGTATGGGCATGTCCGATAAAAAAGACAAATTAGCTTATTTGAAACGTGCTATCCAGATCAAACCCGATTATAACGATGAGCTTGCGCAAAAAGCCTATGAAAAAATGGCCTGGGTTCTCGTGGAGAATATCCCACGGGCGCAGGGTAGGGAAGAATTTTTCATGTACAATAAACAATTATTCGCGGGTATTGTAAACGCCTATTACCCGGATAAAT